>JAYVMG010000277.1:0-10078 GCA_043759095.1 Acidobacteriota bacterium
GAGCAGCGGTAGAAGGCGTCGGACGCGCATGACGCGCCATGTTACCCTTGGTCAGGTAGGTCAGGTGGGTCCGGTAGGCCAGGTAGGTCCGCTCAGACCCACGCGACCCACCAGACCCACCTGACCATGAGACCTCTGGTGATTGCCATAGACGGCCCATCGGGCGCTGGAAAAGGGACGGTCGCGCGGGCGATTGCCGCCCAACTCGGCTACCGCCACATCGACAGTGGCGCGATGTACCGCGCGGTCGGCTGGAAGGCCATCCGCGATGGCGTGCCGCTCGAGGACGAGGCTGCGGTGACCGCGCTCGCGGAGTGCTCACGCATCGATGTGTCCAGCACGCACGTCACCATCGACGGCGTCGACGTCACGCGCGAGATCCGCACACCCGACATCGACCGCGCCGCCGCCGGCGTCGCCCGGCTGCCGCTGGTGCGCAGCGTGCTCGTCGAGCAGCAGCGCCAGATGGGGATCAACGGCGCGATCGTCATGGAAGGGCGCGACATCGGCACCGTCGTCTTTCCGGACGCCGACGTGAAGCTGTATCTCGACGCCTCGCCGGAGGAACGCGCGCGCCGCCGTGCGCACGATCCCGCGCATACTGGTGTTCCGGCGGCCGTGGCAGACGTGGCGACGCTGCTGACGCAGCGCGACGAACTCGATCGCACGCGCGCCGCGTCACCACTCTACGCGGCGCCGGATGCGATCCTGGTCGACACGACGGGGAAAGATATTGCCGCCGTGGTCAGAGAAGTGATGGCGCTGATCAGGGCGAAGGGCGAAGGGCGAAGCCCTATTCGTGATCTTTAAAGTCTTCCGCTGACGCCGGGTCCAGTTCCCACCGGTGTTTGTCGCGTTCGGTCACCTTCTCGCTCGCCTTCAACTGCTCGTCATCGTCGTACTCCACGCCCAGCGCTTTGCCGATGTCGTCCACGACCTCCATGTCGGGGCTCGGGTTGTCGCCGCCCGGCGCTTCGTCGCCGGTGAAGTAGGCATCCTCCACATCCACGTCAACGTCGCCGCCCTGGATGTCGCTGGACATGCCGCGGTGCTCGCGCGCGCTGTGCTCCATGCCAGCGCGGCCGCTGCGCGCGGCCGATCCGCGCTGGTCCATGTCGAGGGACGATGGAGGGGTGTCGTGAGTCTCGCGATCGTCCAGGGTTTTCCTGGCACGGTCTAGTCGCGGGACTCGTACGGGTAGGACCGGCGCCTGTGCCTTGACCTTCGGTCTGGCCTTCATCTTTGGCTTGGCCTTGGCCTTCGGCTGAGGTTTCCTGGCGGCCTTCCTGGTCGGCGTCTTCTTTTTGGCACTTGCCTTAGCCTTCGCCTTCCTTCTGGCGACGGGACGCGGAGCCGCGCGGCGCACAGCCGGCCGTTTCTTGCTGGATTTCGTGGGTTTAGCGGGCCGAGGAGCCTTCCGTTTCGCCATCACAACAGTCCTTTCAAACCTTGACAGTTCAGCGATAAGTGTCGTACTCTCTGTTGCTTATCGCGATTTAGAAACACTCAGCGGGGCGCCGGCACCCGCTTAAACAACCGCCGGCAGACGCCGATCGAAAAATCGGTCGGACAGAGGAGGACGCGCAAGGCATGGCGAACGTAGACGAGAACACTCCCGGTGCGGGCGGCGGGGTCGCAACGACCGAGCGACCGGAACGAGGCGAACGCACGGACAAAGGCACGTTGAAAATCCGGCCCCGTGAAGACGACGACCAGATCGACCCGGCCGAGTACGCACGGCTGCTCGATTCCTACGATAGCAGCTTCCGGAATATCGCGGAAGGTGAGGTCGTCAAGGGCACGGTTCTCAAGGTGACCGCGTCGGAAGTGATTGTCGATGTCGGCTACAAGTCCGAAGGCATCATTCAGGTGGCGGAGTTCCTCGACGAGAACGGTGAAGTGACCGTGCAGGCCGGCGACATCGTCGACGTGCTGCTCGAGCGCACCGAAGACCGCGAAGGGTACGTCGTCCTCTCGCGCGAAAAAGCCGAGAAGATGAAGATCTGGGACGAAGTCGAGAAGGCCTATGCCGAGCGCAAGGTCGTCATCGGCCGCGTGATCGAGCGCATCAAAGGCGGCCTCGCAGTGGACATCGGCGTCC
Source organism: Acidobacteriota bacterium (assembly GCA_043759095.1). Taxonomy (GTDB): domain Bacteria; phylum Acidobacteriota; class Vicinamibacteria; order Vicinamibacterales; family CAVVIG01; genus CAVQFC01. Next base: position 2,102 of record JAYVMG010000277.1, read on the forward strand.
GCGCGTTCCTGCCGGGGTCGCAGATCGACGTTCGTCCCGTCCGCAACCTGGACGCGCTGCGCGGCCAGGAACTGCGCATGCGCGTGATCAAGGTCAACAAGAAGCGCGGCAACATCGTGCTGTCGCGCAAGGCGCTCCTCGAGGAGGAGAACGCCGAGAAGAAGAAGCACACGCTCGACATCCTCGCCGAAGGCAAGGTGCTCAAGGGCGTCGTGAAGAACATCACCGACTACGGCGCGTTCATCGACCTCGGCGGCATCGACGGCCTGCTCCACATCACGGACATGTCGTGGGGCCGCGTCGGACATCCGTCCGAACTGTTCAAAGTGAACGACGAGATCGACGTGATCGTGCTCAAGTACGATCCGGCGACCGAACGCGTCTCGCTGGGCCACAAGCAGCTCATCACCGATCCGTGGGCGAACGTCATGGAGCGCTACCCGGTCGGCGCGCGCATGGGCGGCAAAGTGGTCAGCCTGACTGACTACGGCGCGTTCATCGAGCTCGAAGCGGGTGTCGAGGGTCTGATCCACGTCAGCGAGATGTCGTGGAGCAAGCGCGTCAAGCATCCGTCGAAGCTGCTGAACGTGGGCGACACCGTGGACGCGATGGTGCTCGGCGTCGACGCGACGGCGCGCCGCATCTCGCTCGGCCTCAAGCAGGTCGAAACCAACCCGTGGCACGACCTGGCCGAGAAGTACCCGATCGGTTCAAAGATCAGCGGCAAGGTCCGCAACCTGACGGAGTTCGGCGCGTTCGTCGAAGTGGAAGAGGAGATCGACGGCCTCATTCACATCTCCGACATGTCATGGAGCAAGCGCATCAAGCACCCGTCGGAGGTCCTGAAGAAGGGCGACGTCGTGGAAGCGATGGTGCTGAACATCGACGCCGAGAATCAGCGGTTGTCGCTCGGCCTGAAGCAGCTCGCCACGGACATCTGGGACGACTTCTTCTCGCATCGTCACGTCGGCGACACGATCGAGGGCAAGGTCGTCCGCATGACCAACTTCGGCGCGTTCGTCGAACTCGACGAGGGCATCGAAGGGCTGATCCACGTGTCGGAGTTCGACGACTCGGTCGCGGCCGGCAAGGAAGGCAAGATCGAGCTGGTCGTCGGCGAGTCGTATCCGATGAAGATCATCAAACTCGCGCCGACGGAACGGAAGATCGGTCTGTCGATTCGCGCGTTGAAGTCCGACGAATTCCGCGCCGACTGGGAAAGCTACCAGGAGGGTTCGGGCGACGGCAGCGCCACGCTCGGAGATCACTTCAGGAACCGGTAGGGACCAGGGGCTGGGGACTGGGGGCTCTTGCGTCGAGCCCCTGGCCTCTAGACCCAAGCCCCATGGGATTCACCATGACCAACGGCAGCATGACGAAAGCGGAACTGGTCGAGGAAGTGTCGCGCGTGTCGGACCTCACCAAGAAGCACTCCGAGGTCATCGTCGACACCGTGTTTCGCAGCATCATCGAGGCGCTGCACCGCGGCGAGAAGATCGAACTGCGCGGGTTCGGCAGCTTCCGGCTTCGCAAGCGTGAGCCGCGCAAGGGCCGCAATCCGAAGACCGGCGACAAGGTGGACGTGCCGCCGAAGAAGGTGCCGTACTTCAAGCCCGGCAAAGAACTCAAAGAACTGATCAACAAGGAACCCGCCGGCACGCCCGACCAGGGCGGATCGACACCGGTTCCGCCGGACGCGCTGGCGATATAGAAAGCTAAAACCGAAAAGCTAAAACCGAAAAGCCAAGCCCGTATGTCTTCGGCTTTGAGTTTTAGGTTTTAGGTTTTGAGTTTCCTGTGGAATATCTCTGGGCTCCCTGGAGACACGCGTACGTGACCGGAGCGAGCGGCGGCACCATTCCCGACTGCATCTTCTGCGACGCTGCTGAACCCTCCCGCGACGCGCTGATTCTGGCTCGCGGTCGCGTCTCGTTCGTCATCCTCAACAAATACCCCTACAACAACGGCCACCTGATGGTCGTGCCGAACCGGCACGCGCCCAATCTCGCGACGATGAGCGCGGAGGAGCAGGCGGAGCTGATGACGCTGACGCGCCGCGCGGAAATGGCGCTGACCGAAGCGTACGCGCCGCACGGGATCAACATCGGGATCAACCTCGGCAAGCCCGCCGGGGCCGGCGTGCTCGATCATCTGCACGTGCATCTTGTGCCGCGCTGGAACGGCGACACCAACTTCATGACCGTCGTCGGACAGGTGCGGGTGCTGCCGGAAGACCTCGGCGAGACGGCGAAGAAGCTGCGGCCGATCTTCGAACGTCTGGCGCGAGAAAACACGTAGTTGCCACGAAGACACGAAGGCACGAAACCTCATCTGGTCTTCTTCGTGTTTTTGTGTCTTCGTGGCTAAACTAAACCAATGATTCTCGAACTCACCGACGACCAGAAAGCCTTTCAACAGCAGGTCGAGCAATTCGCGCGCGAGATTGTCGCGCAGCGCGCGGCCGGCATCGACAAGTCGGGCGAGTTCCCGTCCGACGTGATGCACGCCGCGGCGCGGCACGGCCTGCTCGGCGTGACGATCCCGAAAGCCTGGGGCGGCGCGGGCCGCGACTACATCAGCTACGCGCTGGCGATTGAAGCGATCGCGCGCGCGAGCGCGACGGTTGCTGTGTCGCTGTCGGTGACCAATTCGCTCGTCGCCGAGGTGATCGCCCACGCGGGCCGAGATTCGCAGCGCGAGCAGTGGCTGCGGAAGCTGGCCAGCGGGCAGGCGATCGGCGCGTTTGCCTTGTCCGAGCCTGACGCAGGCACCGACGCCGCCAATCAGCTGACCAAAGCGGTGAAGTCGGGCGGCGGCTATCAGATCACCGGCAAGAAGGTCTGGGTCGCCAACGCCGAGGAAGCATCGGTGGTGATCGTGTTCGCGCGCACGCGGCCCGGGTTGCGCGGTCAGGGCATCACGGCGTTTCTGGTGCCGATGGATGCGCCCGGCATCAAGCGGACGGCGCGCGCCGACTCGCTCGGCGTCCGTGGACTCGGTTGCATGGACCTCGAACTGGATCTGGCGGTCACCGATGAGCAGGTGCTGGGACACGTGGACCAGGGATTCGAGCTCGCGATGTGGGCCTTGCAGGGTGGACGCGTGGCGATCGCCGCGCAGGCGCTCGGCATCGGGCAGGCGGCGCTCGACGAAGCGATTGCGTACGCGAAGCAGCGCGAGCAGTTCGGTCAGCCGATTGCGAACTACCAGGCGATTCAATGGATGCTCGCGGACATGGCCACCGAACTCGCCGCCGCGCGGATGCTGACGCTGAAAGCTGCCGCCGCGAAGGACACCCAGGAAAAAAGCACAGTGGAAGCGTCGATGGCGAAGCTGGCGGCATCCGAAGCGGCGCACAAGGCCGCCGACAAGGCGATGCAGATTCTGGCGTCGGCCGGGTATCGTCGAGGCTCCGTCGTCGAGCGCCTGTTCCGCGACGTGCGCGCGACGGAGATTTATCAGGGCACATCGGAAGCTCAGCGTATGATCATCGCCGCCAGCGTGCTCGCGAACGTGTAGAACAGACCGGGCCGACAGGCGCAGGAGGGCAGAATGGGCACGAAGATCAACCGTCGCCAGTTCGTTCAGACCACTGCCGCGGCCGGAGCCGCCGCCGCAGGCATTCCAAAAACGCTGTTCGGCCAGGCCCCGACGATGATGACGCCGAAGAGCGTCAAGCCGGTCGTCATCTCCTCGAACAACGGCAACCGGTTCAAGAACGGCGGCACGAGAACCTGCGTCGAGACCGCCTTCGCGATGATCACCGGCGGCGCGGATGTGCTCGATGCCCTCATTGCCGGCGTCAACATCGTCGAACTCGATCCTGAGGATTCGAGCGTCGGCTACGGCGGTCTGCCGAACGCTGACGGCGTCGTCCAGCTCGACTCGTGCTGCATGCACGGGCCGAAGAAGCGCGCCGGCGGCGTGGCTGGCATCGAGGGCGTGCGCACGCCGTCGAAGGTGGCGCAGCTCGTGATGGACGAGACCGACCACCATCTTCTCGTCGGCAAGGGCGCGCAGGACTTCGCGCGCAACATGGGGTTGAAGGTCGAGGACGACCTCAATACCGAGAAGTCGCGCAAGGCCTGGCTCGAGTGGAAGCGCCGCGCCGATCCGCTGCACTACCTCTCGCCCAAGGATCGCCAGATCGCGCTGCACAACGTCGCGATGGACATGATCGCGGAAGGCTGGATCGATCGCGAACATTACTACGGCACGATCAACTGCGACGGCGTCAACGCGAAGGGCGAAGTCTGCGGCGTGACGACGACGAGCGGCCTGGCGTGGAAGATTCCTGGCCGGGCGGGGGACTCGCCGATTCTCGGCGCGGGTCTGTACGTGGACGGCGACGCAGGCGCTGCTGGGTCAACCGGACGCGGCGAGGCCAATCTCTACAACCTGTCGTCGTTCCAGATCGTCGACGAGATGCGCCGCGGCGCGAAGCCGAAGGACGCCTGCATCACGGTGCTGAAGCGCATCGCCAAGAACACGATCGAGAAGCGTCTGCTGACGCCTGACGGCAAGCAGCCGAACTTCGGGTTGAACTTCTACTGCCTGAACAACAAGGGCGAGTACGCCGGCGTGTCGATGTACGACTCGACGTTTGCGGTGTGCACCGAGAACGGCGCGCAGACGGTCAAGACCGAGTCGCTCTACGGTCAGCTCAGCCCTGACGGTCGACGGTAGCCTTGAAGTTGCCGCCCGCGGCGGCGGCCTGGGCCGATCCGCCTCGGGGGATCGTCAGCGACGTCCAGGCCGGACCGGCGAAGTGGCGTGCGAGGTAGACGATCTGTCCGACGTGATAGGCCACGTGGGCCAGCGACCGGTCCAACGCTTCAATCACCAGAAACGGCTCCTGACGGATCGCGATTGTCCGATCGAGATCCGCGGCTGTCAGCGTGTCGAGCGTGCCCAGCAGGGTTGTCCAGCCGTCATTCCACCAGCCGAGGATCGCGTCGCGCGACGCTGGCGCGGTCATCTCGAATTCCGTATCCCGGAGCCGATCCGGCTTCTCGCCGTCGGTCGTCAGAAAGTCGCGGAACCGTGAGCGCAGATTCCCGCCGACGTGCTTGACCGTGATCGCGATGCTGTTCGAGTTCGCGTCGAGCTCGGTGTGCAGGTGTTCGTCCGGCGTCTTCGCCAGCGCCTTGTCCCCGAGTGATTTGTAGTACGTGAACTGACGGATGACGTCGTGCAGGTAGACGCTTCGGATGTCGATCTCGGTCATACCGTTCACCCCATAATCTGTTTCGCAATCGTCTGCAACTGCAGGTTCGATGTGCCCTCGTAGATCTGGCCGATCTTCGCGTCGCGGTAGAGTTTCTCGACGGGGTAGTCCTTCACGAACCCGTTGCCGCCGAACAGGTTCACCGCCAGCGACGCCGTCCGCTCGGCCACTTCCGACGAGAAGATCTTGCACATCGCCGCCTCGGTAAGGAACGGCAGCTTCGCGTCGCGCAGCCGCGCCGCGTTGTAAACCAATAGACGCGCCGCTTCAATCTCGGTCGCCGCGCGCGCGAGCTGATGCTGGACGGCTTGATACTCGGCAATCGCCTTGCCGAACTGCTTGCGCTCCTTCGTGTACGCCATCGTATGCTCGAGCGCGCCCTGCGCGAGTCCGACCATCTGCGCGCCGATGCCGATGCGCCCCTCGTTCAGCGTCTCGATCGCGACTTTGTATCCCTTGCCAACTTCGCCGAGCACGTTCGCCTTCGGCACGCGGCACCCGTCGAACAGCAGCTCGCAGGTGCTGCTGGCGCGGATGCCCAGCTTGTCTTCCTTCTTGCCTACGGAGAACCCCTGAAATCCCCGCTCCACGAGGAACGCCGTGATGCCGCGGTAGCCCGCGTCCGGGTTGACGTTGGCAAAGACGATGAAGAGGCCGGCTTCGTTGCCGTTGGTGATCCACAGCTTGCGCCCGGTGAGCATCCAGTCGCCGCCTTGCTCCGTCGCGCGCGTCGTCAACGCAAACGCGTCGCTGCCGGAGCCCGCTTCCGACAGCGCGTATGCGCCGATCAGATGCGTGGACATCTTCGGCAGGAAGCGCGTCTTGATGTCTTCATGACCCCAGCGGAGCAGGGCGTTGATGACGAGCGTGTTCTGCACGTCGACCATGACGCCGATCGACGGGTCCACGCGCGACAGCGCTTCCACGGCCAGGATCGAGTGAAAGAAGCTGGCGCCGCCGCCGCCGTAGCTGTCGGGAATCTCTATCCCCATCACGCCAAGCGCGAACAGCTTCTCGATGAGCGCAGGCGAGAACTTCGCGTGCTCGTCCATCTCGCGGACCAGTGGGCGGATTTCCTTGTCCGCGAACTCGTACACGCTGTCGCGCAGCAAACGTTCGTCGTCGGCCAGGATCGTCAGGGGTTGCATGATCCAAATGTTATCATCGACGCATCGTGCGCCGGGTGTGGTTGCTCTCCGTCGTCCTCATCCTGTCGACGCTCACGGCGTTGCTTGCCGCGCGAAGCCTCGCCGAAGCGCGCGCTGATCAGGCGCGCGAAGGCGGGCCGCCTCCACAGCCGCCGACCTTCCGCGCCGGCACCAACCTCGTTCAAGTGGACGCCATCGTCTCCGACCCGAACGGTCAGCCGATCGTCGACCTGACCGCCGCCGACTTCGGACTGCTCGACGATGGCAAGCCCGTGCCGATCGATCGCGTGCGCTTTCTTGGCGCGGCGGAGTATTCCGGTGACTCGACACTGGCGCCGATCCGCACCCACGAGGACGAAGAGCGCGAAGCGTCGCGCGACGACGTGCGCGTGTACGCGATCGTGCTCGACGACTATCACGTCCAGCGAATGAGCGAGCTGCGCGTCATCGATCCGCTGCTGGCGTTCGTCAGGCAACTGCCGCCCACGGATCTCGTGGCCGTGTTCTATCCGCTGGATTCAGTGACCGATGTCGCGTTCACTCGCGATCGCGAGCCTGTGCTGAAGGCGATTCGCGCGTTCTACGGCCGTCGCGGCGACCACCAGCCGAAGCATCCGATCGAAGAGGCGCACCTGCGGTTTCTGCCGCCGCAGATCGAGGAGATTCGTCGTCAGATCGTGACGTCATCGCTCGAGGGGCTAGCGACGCATCTGGGCGGGATCAAGCAAGGGCGCAAGACGATCATCTTTGTCAGCGAGGGCTTCGCCCAACGCGTCGACGATGTGCGGGACTTGTATCAGGCCGCGAACAGGGCCAACGTGGCGTTCTATCCGGTCGACCCCAAGGGGCTCACGATGAGCAACGGGCGGACGACCAGCGGACAGATGATGAACGGAGTGATGAGCGATCGTGACGCGATGGAAGCACTCGCGCTCGAGACCGGCGGCCGGGCTATCGTCCAGAAGAACGACCTGGGCGCGGCGCTCGGTCAGGTGATCCGCGATTCGCGCGCGTACTACCTCATCGCGTACGAGTCGCCGCATCCCGACGACGGCAAGTTCCACAAGGTCAGCGTCCGGGTGAAGCGACCGCGCGCGACGGTGTTCGCGCGCAGTGGATACTGGGCCTTCAAGCGTGGCGAGAACAGCGTCGGCCCGACGCCGACGCTGGCGGCGGTGCCGCCGGCCGTGCAGGCGGCGGTCGATCGACTCGCCGACTCGTTGCGCCCGGATGCGGATGAGCCTGCGGAGGGCAGGCGCCGTGTAATCAGGCCGCGTCCTCAGGACGCGGCGCCGGTCGCGCTGATTTCGCCACCGACGATCGCTGTGGCGCGAGGGCGGGTGGCCGGCGATCCGGTCAGCCGTCGCGAATTCCACCGCACGGACACGCTCGTGATCCGCGCCCAGACGAAGCGGACGCCGGCCGTCTCCGCACGTCTGCTGAACGGCCGGGGGCAGCCGCTGACGGATCTCCCGGTGACGCCGGGCGCGGATGCCTGTGAACTGCGATTGGCCCTGGGCAATCTGGGTCCTGCCGACTACGTGATTGAGTTCACGGCGCGGTCGGGTGACGAGGCGGCCCAGCAATACATCGCCTTCCGGG
>JAYVMG010000278.1:0-10075 GCA_043759095.1 Acidobacteriota bacterium
CTATCCCAGAACTTCATCGTCGGTCCCGCCGTTCGGCGATGACCGCGTCAGTCAGGGTGGCGCCGCGGCTCGGTGTCGGCGGCGGAGTGGGGAGTACCCGATCACGAGCGAAGGCTGGTGGGCGCTGGAGGACTCGAACCTCCGACCTCGTGCGTGTGAAGCACGCGCTCTAACCAACTGAGCTAAGCGCCCTCGGGGACCAATGCGGGCCGGGGAAGACGAAATTGTACCGCTATTTGCGGCCCTCGGGCAACCTTCGCTGCGCGGCGCCGTCGTAGTCGTGGTCCTTCGGATCAATCTGACGCATCGGCGACTGCCGCGTCCGCTCCTCGTGCGCGTGCGCGATCAGGCCGGGGAGCCTCGAGATGAGAAAGATCGCGTTGCCGAGCTCGTAGGCGAACCCGAGATCGGCCGAGATCGCCGCAATCGCCCCATCCACGTTCACCGGCAGCGGCCGGCCGAAATGCTTCGCCTGCTTCTCGATCGCCCGCTCGGTCGCCCGGATCAACCGCACGTGCTCGCCCTCGAGCTCCAGCTCCATCGCCATCTGAAACAGCCTGGCCGCGCGCGGGTCGCGCGTGTGAAACCGATGTCCGAACCCGGGCGGCTCCTGGTTGGCCGCGATGCACTCTTCGACGATCGCCTCCGCCGCCTGCGCCTCGCTCTTCCCGCCGCGCATCATCGTCAACCCGCCGTCGAGAAACCGCATGCACGACTCGATGTCGCCGCCATGATGCGGACCGAACGCGAGGATCCCCGCCGCCACGCAATCCTTCAACGGCGCACCGGTCGTCGCCACATTGCGCGCTGCGAGCGTGGACGGGGGAGCAACCCCGTGATCGATCGACGACACCAGCACCGCGCTCAGCATCCGCCCGATCGCCGGCGTTGGCAGTTCGCCCATCAAGAGCAGATAGACCACATCAGCAAATCCGAGCCGCCCGATCATCTCGTCGAGCGGATACCCGCGCACGAGGATCTTGTTCGGGGAGATATCTGTAAGCGCCGATTTCCAGCGATCAGAAGGCTTATCGCTACGCGCCATAACAACTCTCAAGTCTCAAGGCTCAAGTCTCAGAGAGTGCCGTAGAGGCGATCGCCGAAGTCTCCGAGTCCAGGCACGATGTACTTCTGTGCGTTCAGCTTCTCGTCAATCACCGGCGTGTAGATCGCCACCTCGGGATGGTGCTTCTCGACCAGCGCCACGCCTTCCGGCGCGGCGACGATGCAGATCATGCGGATGATCTTTGCGCCGGCCTTCTGCAGCAGGTCGAGTGCGGCGACCGCGCTGCCGCCGGTGGCCAGCATCGGATCGATCATCAACACGTAGCTCTGGTCGAGCCGCGACGGCAGCTTGGAGTAGTACTGCGAGGCGATCGCGGTGCTCTCGTCGCGCTGCAGGCCGATGTGGCCGACGCGCGCGCTCGGCACCAACTCCAGCACCGCGTCGAGCATCCCGAGTCCCGCACGCAGCACAGGGACGACGACGACGTTCGATCCCGCTGTGCGTCCTGGAGCGGGCCCGAGCGGCGTGTCGACGGTGACGCTGGTCGACGGCAGATCCTTGAGCGCCTCCGCAATCAGCAGCACGCTGATGCGCGTCGCGGCGCGGCGGAAGTGTTCGGCGGTCGTTGCCTTATCGCGCAGGGCGGTCAGGGCGTCGTGCGCGAGGGGATGGGAGACGAGGTGGACGGACACCCGGTGACTATACAAGGGGCTGGGGGCTTGGGGCTAGAGGCTGGGTGAAACGGCTGCAGTACAATCGGCACCCATGAAGCGGTTTCTTTCAGCGATTCTTGTTGTCGCGGCGCTGGTTGTCGCGTCGGCGCAGCCGGCGCGGCGGCAGGTGACGTTGATCGTTACCGGCGGGACGGTGCTGACGCAAGACTCGGCTCACAGGATCCTGACGCCTGGCGCCATCGCCATCAACAACACCGACATCGTCGACATCGACACGCCGGCGAATATTGCCGCGAAGTATCAGGCCGCCGAGACGATCGACGCGCGCGATCAGATTGTGCTGCCGGGGCTGATCAATACGCACTCGCACGCGCCGATGGTCATGTATCGCGGCCTCGCGGATGACCTCGCGCTGATGGACTGGCTGAACACATACATCTTCCCAGCCGAGGCGAAGACGGTCTCGCCGGAGCTGGTCCGCGTCGGCACGCGCCTGGCCGCGGTGGAGATGATCGAGTCGGGCACGACGGCCTACGCCGACATGTATTACTTCGAGGAAGAAATCGCGAAGGCGACCTTCGAAGCAGGACTGCGCGGCGTGCTTGGCGAGACGGTGATTCAGTTCCCTGTGGCCGACGCGAAGACGCCAGCCGAAGCGCTCGCGCGCGCCGAGCGGTTCATCAAAGAGTTCAAAGACAACGGCCTCGTCGTCCCCGCCGTCGCGCCGCATGCGCTGTACACGAACGACACGGCGACGCTGGTCGCGTCCGCGGCGCTGGCCCGGAAGTACAACGTGCCGATGCTGATCCACTTCGCCGAGACGGAAGATGAAGTGAAGGTCGCGCGCGAGAAGTATCAGATGACGCCGACGGCGTACCTGGACTCGATCGGCGTCCTCGGGCCGACGACGATCGGCGCGCACGGCGTGTGGGTGAACGATGCGGACATCGCGATCCTGAAAGCGCGCGGCGTGGGCGTGGCGCACAACCCGGAAAGCAACATGAAGCTGGCGAGCGGCGCGGCGCCGGTGACGAAGTACCTCGCCGCCGGCGTCAAACTCGGGCTCGGCACCGACGGCGCGGCGAGCAACAACGATCTCGACATGTTCGAGTCGATGCGTCAGGCGTCATTCCTCGCCAAACACTCGACGCACGACCCGACGGCGGTCCCTGCGCAAGCGGCGCTCGACATGGCGACGATGGGCGGCGCGCGCGTGCTGGGGATGGAGAAGACGATCGGGTCGCTGGAGGTGGGGAAGCACGCGGATCTGATCACGGTCTCGATGCGCGCGGCGCGGCAGACGCCGATGTACGATCCCGTCTCGCACCTGGTCTACGTCACACGCGGAGACGACGTGCGCACGACGATCGTTAACGGAAAGATCCTGATGAAGGACCGCCAGTTGAAAACGCTCGACCGCGCGGCGGTGATCGCGGATGCGAATCGACTGGCCGCTCGCGTCAGAGCAGCTGTCGCTCGGTGACATTCAGATTTCAGCATTCAGATTGGAGCCAGAATCTGAACTGTGAACTCATAAATCTGAAATCTCACGGCTCGAGCACCGCAATATGTGGAAGATTTCTGTACTGTTCCGCGTAATCCAGCCCGTAGCCGACGACGAACCTGTCCTCGATCGTGAAGCCGATGTAGTCGACGGTGACGTCCACCTTGCGGCGCGACGGCTTGCTCAATAGACAGGCGGTCCGCAGTGATTTCGGATGCCGCTTGCGGAGAATCTCCTGCAGATAGGTCAGTGTCAGCCCCGTGTCGACGATGTCCTCGACGATGACGACGTTGCGGCCGTCGAGTGCGGTGTCGAGATCCTTCACCATCTTCACTTCGCCCGAGGACGTCGTCCCCTTGGCGTAGCTGGAGACGGCCATGAAGTCGAGCGAGACGTGGCCGGGGATGGCGCGGGCGAGGTCGGACAGGAAAATGAACGCACCCTTGAGGACCGCGATCACGTGCAGGTCGTCTGGGAAGTCCCGGCGAATCTCGGCAGCCATCTCGGCAACGCGCTTTTGAATCTGTGCTTCGGACAGTAGAATCTCTACAGAGCGCAATTCGGCCATAGGGACGAGAATCATACTTCAATGAAACGGTTCGAGATCATCACCGAGACCGACGCGCGCGTGCTGACGCGCGGCGAGACGGTGATGCTCGCGAAAGGCGGGCACATCACACCGCTCGCGGCGGATACGCTGCGAGAATTCCGGGTGACGCTCGTCCACGAAGGACGTGCGACGGCGGACGCGGCGAGCCTCGTGCCGGTGGCGAGTGTCCGGACGGTCGCGATTGCGAGCGACCACACCGGGATCACATTGCGGCGCACGCTGACAGCGTTTCTCCGCGGCCGCGCCCTGACCGTGCTGGATCTCGGGACCGACGGCCCCGACCCGGTCGACTATCCTGATGTTGCGGCCTCGGTTGGTGACGCCGTCGTTCGGCGCGAAGCGGATGCGGGGATCGTGATCGACGGCGCGGGCATTGGATCGGCGATCGCGGCAAACAAAATCAAGGGCATCCGCGCGGTGATGGCGACCACCGAGACGATCGCGCGCTACTCGCGGGAGCATAATGGCGCGAATGTGCTGGCGCTGGGCGCGACGCTGATCAGCGTGGAAGAGGCGAAGGCCATCGTAAACGTGTGGTTGACCACGCCCATGCGAGAACCTCGGTACATCGCTCGTCTGGCCAAGATTCGCTCGCTTGAAGATAGGGCTTAAGGCTGAGGGCTTAGGGCTATGACTCGCGACGAGCTGCAACAACTGATCGACACGATCGTCAGCGAGCTGATGCCGACGCTGGCGGCGCGCGCGCCACAGGGGCGGTGTTCGTGTCATTCGGTGCTGGACGACTGCTGTCCGGATCGCCTGCGCGGTGTGCTCGATGCCGGCGCGACTCGTGTCGGCATGTACGCCGCCGGCGGCGCGCCGGCTGGCGTGGCGGGGATGATCGATCACACGCTGCTGAAACCGGACGCGACCAGCACGGAGATCGAGGCGTTGTGCCGCGAAGCGGCGCAGTTCAAATTCGCGACGGTCTGCATCAACCCAACGTGGGTTGCGCTCGCGGCGAAGCTGCTCTCGGGCAGCGGCGTCGGCGTCTGCACGGTCGTCGGCTTCCCGCTGGGCGCCACGACGCCTGACGTGAAGGGGTACGAGACGCGCCGGGCGATCTTTGATGGCGCGCGCGAGATCGATATGGTGATCAACGTCGGTGCGCTGAAGTCCGGTGATCTGCGAACGGTCGAGTGCGACATCGAAGCGGTGACGAGACCGTGCCGGGAAGCGGGCGTGCTGAGCAAGGTGATCATCGAGGCGGCGCTGTTGACGGACGATGAGAAAGTGACGGCGTGCACCCTGTCGAAGGCGGCCGGCGCGGACTACGTCAAGACATCGACCGGCTTTGCGTCCGGCGGCGCCACCGCTGCTGACGTCGCGCTGATGCGTCGCGTCGTCGGCGCGGAGATGGGCGTGAAGGCGGCCGGCGGAGTCCGCGACCTCGAAGGGATGAAGGCGATGATCGCCGCGGGCGCCACGCGAGTCGGGGCGAGCGCTGGGGTCAAGATCGTGCAGCAGTCGCGTGGCGAAAAGACGTTGGCCGCGCCCAGCGGCTACTGAGGCGCGGCACAGGACACCAAGGCGACGCAGCACACCAAGGCTGTCACGCTGCGATCACGTTCACGAAAAGATCACCACAGAGGAACTGAGGAACGGGGGCGCACGGGGCGGACGGCAACACGTCGCACGTCGGCCGGCCTTGCCGGCCGCGACCGCCATAGGCGGCGTGGGACGCGTTCGGCTCTGTGTCTCGGTGTCTCTGTGGCCCGTTAATCCGGCAGGTGCGCGATCGCCCGCACGACTAAAATCGTACGCCACGTTCAGAGAATCTGTCTCGAGATCTTCCGCCGCCATTCGCGGACGTCGTCTCCACGCAGCTCGCGGAGCGCGTACGTCACGATGTCCTTCATGACGCGCTTGCGCCAGGTCAGGTCGAAGTCGGTGTTGTCCATCGGCTTTGCGGGTTGAGCCGCGCGGTCGGCGGCATGAGCGATGACCTCGTCCGTCAATCGCTGACCGACGATCGCGGCGGCTGCTGCGGCGGCGTCGATCGGCCGCGACGCGACGGCGCCGAGGATGATCCGCGCAGCCTCCACCGTGCCGTCATCAGCAAACGTCGCGGCGGCTGCCACTGACAGCACCGGGAAATCGAACGAGCCGCGGCGGCGCAGCTTCCAGTAGACGCTGCGCCGGCCGTCCATCGGCGGGATGTGCACGGCTGTCAGGATCTCGTCCGGCCGGCGCGTCAGGTAGTTGATGCCGTCGTTCTGGTAGAGATCCGATGCGGCGACCTGTCGCGTGCCGTTCGCGGACACGAGCGTGACGCTCGCGCCGAGTGCGAGCAACGCGGGCGCGGTGTCGGTCGATGAGACCGCCAGGCACGTCGGGCTGCCGGTCGCGACCCAGCAGATCGTCCCGTCCTTCTTCATGCAGAAGTCGATTGCCTTGCGCCACTCGTAGGTCTGATCGTAGTAGTTGCAACGCGTGTCAAGGCAGAGGTTGCCGCCGAGCGTGCCCATGTTGCGCAGATGCGGCGTCGCGACTTGCGAAGCGGCCTGCCACAGCGCACCATACGATTCGCGGACGCGCGCGTCGTGAACGAGCTCGGTGAGTGTGACGCCGGCGCCGACCGTCATACCGTCACGCAAGCCTAAACGGCTTGCGCCACTTCGGATGGAGCGCAGCTCGGTGATGCGGCGAAGGCCGATCAATGTCGGCGGCGCCTGCTGACGGCGTTTCATGTTCGGCAGCAGATCCGTCCCGCCGGCGACGAGCATGGCACCGCCCGGCGCCGCGAGCAGTTCGGCGGCCTCGCGCACGGTCGTCGGCGCGTGGTACTCGAAGTGCGGCAGTCGCATCATGACGACACCGGCCTTGCTTTCCCGTCCCCGCCTTCCCAAGGTGGCGGCACATCCAGTGGCTCGGGGAAGGGCACCGACGGGAAGCGTGATGGGCCGTAACGGGGCACCTTGCCCGCCGCTTTCGCGTCGAGCGCCTTCAGGATCTTTTCCGGCGTGATGGGCACCTCGTCGATACGCACCCCGATCGCGTCGTAGACGGCGTTGGCGACCGCCGGCATCACCGGCAGCAGCGGACCCTGACCGACTTCCTTCGCGCCGAACGGTCCTCGCGGATCGGGGAACTCCACCAGCTCCGTGAACACCTCCGGCATGTCGAGCGTCGTCGGACTCTTGTATTCGAGCATCGACGGGAACTTATGCACCAGCGCGTGCGACAGCTTCGGCGGCAAACGCCTGAACGTCTGTTCCTCCATCAGCGCCTCGCCGATCGCCATGTAAACGCTGCCTTCCACCTGCCCGCGCACGAGCGTCGGGTTCAACGCGCGGCCGATGTCGTGCGCGATCCAGACGCGCGGCACATGGATCCAGCCGGACGAGGGATCCACGTCGACTTCGACGATGGCGGCGGAGTAGGAGTAGGTGGGTGAAGGACCCACGCCGCCGCCTTTGAATCTGGCGGCTGAACGAGGCGGCGTGTACGAACCTGTCGAGCCGATCGTGCCGAACATCGCTTCCGCGAGGCAGACGGCTTCCGCGAAGCTGACGCCGGCGTCAGGGTTCTCGGTATCGAAGACACGGCGGTCGGCGAACACGAGACGGTCCTTCGGGATCGTCAGCTTCTTCGAGACCGCATCAGCAAGGAACGCGCGCGCGCGTTCCGCGGCCTGAATCGCCGCGTTGCCCATCATCAGCGTCACGCGACTCGAGTAGGAACCGAGATCGACCGGCGTGAGATCGGTATCGCCGGTGATCGGACGGATGTCGATCGGTTCGATCCCGAGAATTTCCGCGACGCAGCCGACGAGCACGTCATCCGATCCCTGACCGATCTCGGTCGCACCGCAAAACGCGGTGACGCCGCCGCTGCGATCGAGCTTCAACTGCACGCCCGAGTGCGGCATGTCGTTGTAGTAGATCGGCAAGCCGGCGCCGGAGAGATACGACGAGCACGCGATCCCGACGCCGCGTCCATGCGGCAACTTGCCGAACGTCCCCTTCCAGTCAGCGGCGTGCGTCACGCGGCGGATGCACTCGGCGAGGCCGATGGTGCCGACGCGCAGGTAGTTTGCAGTCAGCGTGTCGGGCTTCTCGACAATTCGCAGGCGGAGCTCGGCGGGATCGATCTTCAGTGCCTCGCTGATTTTGTCAAGCTGAACCTCCTGACCGAAGCGGCTCTGCGGCGTCCCGTGACCACGCTTCGGACCGCAGGGGGGTTTGTTGGTGAAGACGCGGCAGCCTTCGAAATGGTACGTGGGGATGTGATACGTGACGGTCTGCAGCGCGCCGGTGTAGAACGTGCTGGCGACGCCGTACGATCCGTACGCGCCGCCGTCGAGCAGTGTCTTCACGTGCATGCCGGTGATCGTCCCGTCGTTCATCACGCCGGTCTTGAACGTCATCAGCACCGGGTGCCGTCCGCGATGGCAGTAGAACACTTCCTCGCGCGTGAGGCAGATCTTCACCGGGCGGTCGAGCATCAGCGCCGCCTTCGCGACGACCATCTCGTGGTTGAATGGATCGCTCTTTCCGCCGAAACCACCGCCGTTGGGCGTGGCGATCACGCGGATGTGCGCGGCAGGCATGCCCAGCGTCTTGGCGAGCGCGCGGTGGACGTAGTGCGGTGTCTGGGTGCTCGACCAGAGGACCAGCTTGCCGTCGGGATCCTTGGCGGCGACCGCCGCGTGCTGCTCGATCGGCAGGTGCGTGTTGCCCTGGTAGAAGAACGTGTCCTCGAAGACGCAGTCGGCGTCCGCGAACGCCCGCTGGACGTCACCGAAGCGCAGCGACACGGCCTTGTGGATGTTGCCGGAATCGCCGTACGTGTGGATGCGCGGCTCTGGGTGGAGCAGGCTCTCCTCGGGATCGTTATAGGTGCGCAGGGGTTCGTATTCGACGTCGATGAAGTCGAGCGCTTCGTAGGCCGTCAGTTCGTCCCGAGCGATGACGGCGGCGACGGGATCACCGACGAAGCGGACGCGGTCGACCGCGAGCGCGTGCTCGTCCTGGCTGACCGGGAGAATGCCGTAGGGGATCGGGAAGTCGGCGCCGGTCAGGACCAGATGCACGCCCGGCCGCGCGAGCGCGCGCGACGAGTCGATGCGCACGATGCACGCGTGGGGGATGGTGGAGCGGAGCAGCTTGCAGTGCACCATTCGCGGCAGCATCAGGTCGTCCGCGAAGCGCGTTTGCCCTGTGACCTTGGCGCGACCATCGACGCGGCGGCGGGGCGTGCCGATGATGTTCATTGGCGATCTCGCTCGGCTAAAGCCTTCGCGCTACGGTCGTTACCCTTCGCGCTACCAGGCGCCCGTAGCGCGAAGGCTTTAGCCGAGCGCTCAACGGCCTCCTCCACCGCCTCGAAGATCTGCTGGTAGCCGGTGCAGCGGCAGAGGCAGCCGGCGAGCGCCTCTTTGATCTGATCGCGCGTCGGGCTCGGGTGTTCGTCGAGGAGCGCCTTCGCGGTGACCAGGAAGCCGGGCGTGCAGTAACCACACTGCGCGGCGCCGAGGTCGGCGAAGGCGTCCTGTAGCGGGTGCAGGCGGCCGTCGGTCACCAGGCCTTCGACCGTAAGCACCTCGCGTCCCTCGCACTCGACACCGAGGACCAGGCACGACAGGACCGGCTGCCCATCGAGCAGGACGGCGCACGCGCCGCACTCGCCGAGCTCGCAGCCGTGCTTGGTGCCCGTCAACCCCATGTTCTCGCGCAGGACCTCAAGGAGTGTCCCGTGAGGCGGGAACGAGACCTCCCGAACCTCGCCGTTGACGAGGAGGCCGAGGTGGACGTTTTTCATCGGAAACCCTTGCCCGTCAGCCAGTTGAGAGTCGCAGAGGATAACCGCTTGCGACTCGAGCGACCAAGAATACAATGCCCGGCCATGGTCAAGCCCACTCCGCGCAAAGACTTCGACCCGGATGCGCCGGCTCGGCCGGGCTCCGGCATCTTCGGGCTCTCCGACAGGCCCGACTCGGCCGGCGTGGTTCTCATCCCCGTGCCCTTCGACGCCACCATGTCGTACGGCGGCGGCGCGAGCCGCGCCCCGGCGGCCATCCTGGCGGCCAGCCATCAGGTGGACCTGCACGACGGCGACTTCGGCTCGGCCTACGAGGTGCGCCTCGCCATGCTGCCCGTTCCCGAGCGGCTGGTCCGGCTCTCGGCGCAGGCCCGCAAGATCGCGGCGCCGCTCATCAGGCGCGGCGGCGCCCGTCCCGGCAGCGCCGTCGACGCGCGGGCCGTGGCCCGGGTCGACGCGGCGGGTGAGCAGGTCAACGCCTGGGTGCGCGAGCAGGCCTCCCTGGCCCTCGACCGCGG
>JAYVMG010000279.1:0-3780 GCA_043759095.1 Acidobacteriota bacterium
AGCCGCTTTTTGTAGGAGGGTCGGGTGTAAGTCCCGGCCGTCGAAGGTGGCGCGCGGTTGCGCCAGCGCGGATTCGAGACCACCGAGGTCGCGGATGCCGGTCGGGGCGCCAGTCTGATCGAGCAGCGCCTGATGCAGATAGACGACTTCGCTGAGCGACAGATAGCGCATCAGGCGAGGCGCCGGTACAGCTCCTGATTCTTGTTCAAAATGCGGGTGGTGGCGGCGCGAAATTCGGCGTCGGGTGTATCCAGTAGGTCGGCCACGGCGGCGCGGGCGAGTTCTTCGGGCGCCAGTCCCAGACGCGTGGCTTCGTCGCGAAGTTTCTCGGCCTGCGCCGGTGGCAGTTCGATAGCCAGCTTCATGTGGGTACTGTAGCGCGAGCCACGCCGTCTGACAAGCGTTTGCCGCCGGCGGCCGCCGGCGAGACAATGGGCGCGCCCGCGGCTGAAACGCGATCGTTACACGCCAAGACTTGGCACCTGAAGATCTTTGCAGATCTTTCTGACCAGGCTCTCGTTGATTTCGTTGTGTCAGGGAATGGTCGACGCCTCGCATCCTCGAGTGCGAACATCCGGTTTGCTTCGACCACCAAAGTGACGGCCTCGTGCAGGTTCGTTCGGGCTTCTTCGAGCGTGGCGCCCTGGGTGTTGGCGACGAGACGTATAATCGGCGCGATGGCTCGCGCGACGAGAGCGGTCGGCCGCAACGTTCTTCGCAAAGAGGGCGCGTCGAAGACGTCGGGCGCCGCGAAGTACATCGACGACCTGTCGTTCCCCAACCTCCTGCACGCGCGCACGATCCGCTCGACGATTCCCGCCGGCGAGATCACCGCGATCCGTTTCAACTTCGACACCGCCGGTTTCACCATCGTCGACTTCCGCGACATTCCCGGCCGCAACATCGTCGCGCTGATCGAGGATGACCAGCCATGCCTGGCCGAGCGGCAGATTCGCCATTTCGCTGAACCGATCCTGCTGCTCGCGCACGAGGACCGCGAGACACTGCTCGCTGCCGACGTGCAGATCGACTATCGCCAGACGGCGCCGATCTACGACCCGGCGGCGTCCCCCATGGTGTTCAAGAAGATTGCGATCGAGAAAGGCCGTGTCGACGATGGGTTCGCGCTTGCCGACGTCATCGTCGAGGGCGAATACCGGATGGGGCATCAGGAGCAGCTCTACATCGAGCCGAACGGCGTCGTCGCGGCGCCTGGGAACGGCGTGGGTGATGACGTTGGAGGGATCACGGTCCACGGATCGATGCAGTGCCCGTACTACGTGCACAAGGCGCTGATGGTGCTGCTCGGATTACCCGGCGAGAAAGTGCGCGTCGTGCAGGCGGAGACTGGCGGCGGCTTCGGCGGGAAAGAGGAGTATCCATCGATCATTGCCGGACACGCGGCGCTGCTTGCGAAGAAGTCCGGGCGCCCGGTGAAGCTGATTTACGACCGTGTGGAAGACCTGATCGCGACGACCAAGCGGCATCCCGCTGTCATCCGGCACAAGACCGGCGTCACGCGCGATGGCCAGCTGACGGCGATCGACATCGATGTGTTGTTCGATGGCGGCGCCTACGCGACGCTGAGCGCGGTGGTCCTTTCGCGTGGCGTCATTCACGCCAGTGGACCGTACCGCTGCGATCACATCCGCATCAACGGCCGCGCGACGATGACGAACACGCCGCCTAACGGTGCGTTCCGCGGGTTCGGTGCGCCGCAGACGCAGTTCGCCACCGAAGTGCATATGGATCGGATCGCGGAGCAGCTCGGACTCGACCCGGTTCGCCTGCGTGAGATCAACGCGCTTCGGCCGGGCGACACCACTGCGACGGGGCAGCGTCTGGGCAAGGACTGCAGCGCGCTGCCGGTGCTGCGCGAAGCGGTGAGGCGCACCGATTTCAAGCGCCGTCGTCGCGCGCTGGCGAAAACGAATCGCGGCATCGGCCTGTCGCTTTTTTTCCACGGCTCCGGGTTCACCGGCGGCGGCGAGGTCAAGCTCGCGTCGAAAGCTTCGCTTGTGCTCACCGATCGTGGCGCCAGAATCCTCGTCGCCTCCACCGAGATCGGCCAGGGGACGCGGACCATGCTCGCGCAGATCGTGGCGGACACGCTAGGCCTGCCGTACGACGACATCGACGTGAACGCCGCCGACACCGGCATCGTCCCCGACAGTGGGCCGACCGTGGCGTCGCGGACGTGCATGGTGGTCGGCCGCATTCTCCAGCGGTGCGCGGCAGAGATGCGGGAGCGCCTCGGGCGTCGGACGCCGCGCCAGTATCTGAAGAAACACGGCCCGCTCGTGATCACGAAAGAGTACGAGCGCCCTGGGGAGATGTCGTGGGACGACAACAGCTATCGCGGTGACGCCTACGGCAGCTACGGCTGGGGCTGCGACATCGTCGAACTGGAAGTGGATCGCGATACGTGGGAAGTGAAACCCGTTGCGTTTCTCACCGTGCATGAGATCGGAAAAGCGATTCACCCGATGCTCGCGATGGGGCAGATTGAAGGCGGGAGCGCGCAGGGGCTCGGCTGGGCGCTGCTCGAGGAGGTGGTCATGCGCGACGGCCACATGGCCAACGCGTCGCTGACGAATTACATCATTCCCACCACGCTCGACACGCCGAAGATGAAGGTCGTGATGCTGGAGAGCCCATACCAACACGGGCCCTTTGGTGCGAAAGGTGTGGGCGAAATGCCGATCGACGGTCCCGCGCCGGCGGTGATCAATGCATTGCGCCACGCCGGGTTCGATCTTCGGGCCATTCCAGCCACGCCAGAACGGATCATGCAAGTCTCAACTCTGAAGTCTCAAGTCTCATCGGTCGAGGCTCAACGTTCACACGCGCTGAGAGTTCAGACTTGAGAGTTGAGCGTTCCCGCCGTTCAATGCGACTCACCATCAACGGTAAGCGGGTGCAGGTCGCGGTCCATCCCATGAAGCGTCTCCTTGACGTCCTGCGAGAAGACTGCGAACTGACGGGCGCCAAGGAAGGGTGTGGTGAAGGGGAGTGCGGCGCCTGCACGGTGCTCGTGGATGGCGCGCCCGTGAACGCCTGTCTGGTTCCCGTCGCGCAGATCGCGGGAGCGCGCATCACCACGATTGAAGGTCTGCGCGGCCGTCATCCGCTCCAGCACGCGTTTGTCGAATACGGCGGCGCGCAGTGCGGCATCTGCACGCCGGGGATGATCCTGGCGGCGGTCGCCCTCGGCAAGAAGCCGACCCTCGATCAGATAAAGGTCGGCCTGGCCGGGAATCTCTGCCGCTGCACTGGTTACTCGGCGATTTATCGATCCATCGACGCGGTCACTTCGACGGCCAGAAGAAACCGCGGAGACCGCAAAGACCGCAAAGAACGTCCGGGTTCACGTACGAAGAAACCGCGTACCAGAACTGGCGTCACGAGATGACCGTCGAAGAACAACCCGGAAACCGCGATATCGCCGTCGGGCCGCTGACTTGCAGCGCCAGGCTCTGCGGTCTTGGCGGTCTCCGCGGTTCCTTCTGGACGTCAAGTCGCGCTCGCGGTTTTTTCCCATGATGGGCTCGATATCGAGTCGCTCGCTGCTTCAGCCCCGGTCGCTGGCCGACGCGTTGAAGATGTTGCGCGACGAGGGGCCGCTCGTGCCGATGGCCGGGTGCACGGATCTCTACGTCTCGCTGAACTTCGGGACGCTGAAGGACACGCGGTTCCTGAATGTGTGGGGGCTCGCCGGCCTGAAGGAGATCAGCGTCCGCGGGGACGTGCTGTCGATTGGCGCCCTGGCGACGCACACGG
>JAYVMG010000280.1:0-3743 GCA_043759095.1 Acidobacteriota bacterium
CACGCCCGGCCTGAACACGAACATGAAACCGCCGTTACGCGACTCCCGCCACTCCACGTTGCGCACGCTGGTGACGCGCGCGGCCACGGTCCGCCCGAGGACATCGAACCGAATCGTGTCGCCGACATCGATCAGGAACCGATCGTGGATCCCCTGCTCGATCGACACTTCGGCTTCAGACGATGGCCCGTTCCAGAACACGCCGTCGCGCACGTGTTCGTTCGCCTCCAGATGATCGCGATACGTGATCGTGTACTCGCGCGCCAGAGATCCCAGCGCGCGGACGGCCTCCACGGTCTCGAGGTTCGTGCGACGTCCCGACACGCCGACGACGCGCGCGCGCAGGACCGGGATCAGCTGAAATGCCCCGGCGCCACGGGCAGAATCGCCGAGAAATGCGCGGACGCCGTCCGCCTGCCCTCGCTGCACGTCGAGCAGGAACATGTCCGGCGAATCCGCCGCCACCTGCAGCGAAAACTCACTCAGCAGGCTCGCCTGCAGCGACCGAACGCCGACGATGAAGAACGCGCCGAGACCGACAGCGAGGAGGATCACGCGCGTCTGGTTACCGGGCCGCGACAGATGCAACACGGCGTGCCGCAAGGGGAACGACCGCGAGTTCGCCATCGGCGCGATCAGCAGAATCAGCGCTTGCCCGGCGAAATGCAGAATGACCGCCAGCGTCGCGAACCCGACGCACACCACCACGCCGACCTTCAGCGACGCCGCCTGCCACGCCGTCAGCGCGACCAGCGCCAGCGAGACCGCGGTCATGACGCCGATGCCGGTCCAATCGCGCGGACGCCGCACGGTTTCGTCGCGCAGCAGCAGCGATGGCTTGATGAACCGCACCTGCAGCAGCGGCACGACCGAGAACAGCAGCGACACCAGCACGCCGATGCCGGCGCCCTGCACCGCCGCACTCCACGTGACGCCGTAGTGCGCCTGCGCCAAAATCGACGTCGACGGCCCGAGCATCAGCGGGATGGACGCGATCACCCCGCGCGCCATCGCGACGCCGAGCAGGCTGCCCGCCAGCCCGAGCGCCATCACCTGCAGGATGTAGACGGCGATGATCTGCCCGCTGCGCGCGCCGAGGCACTTCAACACGGCAATGCTGCGCATCTTCTGCAGGATGAACACGCGCGTGACGCTCGACACCGCAATGCCGCCGAGGATCACGATGATCAAGCCGACGAGGCTCAGGTAATTCTCGGCGCGATCGAAATCACGGCCCACCTGGTCCTCGGTCGATCGAAACGACCGCGTGTTGATGAAGTCGTCCTTGAAATCCTCGTGCAGCGTCTTGACCATCGCATCGACTCGCTCCTCGGACATTTTCACGAGGAGCGCGCGCCGCGCGCGGCTGCCGAACCCGAGCAGGCCGGTGGACGCGAGATCGTCGTACGCAATGATCAGCCTGGGGCCGAGACTGAACTCACCCATCCCGCGCCCCGGCTCCTTCACAATCAGTCCGCGAATCGTAAACGCCGCCTTGCCGATCGCGATCTGATCGCCGACCGCTACGCCGATCGCGGTCAGCAGTTCGGGCCGCACGAGGACACCGTGCCCCGCGAGCAACGCCGGCGAGTACGTCTGCCCCTGCAGGTCGATGCTGCCGTAGAGCGGGAAACCTGGCTGCACGGCGCGCAGTTCCGCCATCTTCGCCACCGCCTTCGATCGATCCTCCGGCCGCACCATCGTCGGCGTCTCGATCGTGTCCGTGCGTTCGATGACGCCCGCATCCGCGAGACGTCGCTCGATGGTGCGGCGCGCATCGGGCGTCCAGTCGCGGTTGGTGGAGATGAGGACGTCTGCGGCAATCAGCGACTTGGCTTCGGCGCCGAAGACGCCGCGCACGCTCTGGATCACCGAGCGGAGCGCGACGATGGCCGCGACGCCGACCGCAATGCAGATGAAGAAAAAGAACAGGCGGCGCAGTGAGGCCCGCGTTTCGCGGACCGCCATCGTGAGAACGAACCTCATTCGGTGCGCCCGCCCTGAGCCTGTCGAAGGGTGTTTTCCACCACGCGCCCGTCGCGCAGCACGAGGCGCGCGTCCGCCATTGCCGCAAGGTCACGATCGTGCGTCACCAGCACCAGCGTCGTCCCGCGGCCGGCGTGAATCGTGCGCAGCAGTTCCATGATGTGGCGCCCGTTCGCCGTATCGAGGTTTCCCGTCGGCTCGTCAGCGAGCACAATCTTCGGATTGTTGGCCAGTGCGCGCGCCAGCGCCACGCGCTGCTGCTCACCGCCTGAAAGCTGCGACGGGTAGTGATGCGCCCGTCCGGTCAGCCCCACTTCTTCGAGCAGCTGCTCGGCGCGCGGCCGCGCGTCGGCGACGCCGGCAATTTCCATCGGCACCGCGACGTTCTCGTATGCCGTCAACGACGGGATGAGGTGAAAGAACTGGAAGACGAAGCCGACCTTCTCGCCGCGCAGCTTCGCGAGCGCGTCTTCGTCCAGCTGTGTGATATCGACGTCATCGATCAGCACGGAACCGGACGAGGGCGCGTCGAGCCCTGCAATGAGGCCGAGCAGCGTCGACTTCCCACTGCCCGACGGCCCGACAATCGCGATGAACTGTCCGTGTGGAATCTGAATCGACAGTGGGTGAAGGATGGTGAGCGGCTCGGCGCCGCTCATGACGGTTTTGGAGACGTCGCGCAGCTCGATCATGTTGGGGGGCGTCTCCGGGATTCGGCGATGGGCCCGAGGACGGCCCACACGGTGTCCGCGACGATGCGCGCGCCGGCGGCCGTCGGATGGATGCCGTCGCGTTGATTCAGGTTCTCGTGGCCGGCCACGCCCTGCAGCAGAAACGGCACGATCGCCACGTGATACTTCGCCGCCAGCGCCGGATACACCGCGTGAAACGACACGATGTAGTCGCGGCCGTAGTTGGGCGGCGCGTCCATCCCGGCCAGGATCACGGTGATGCCGCGCATCTGCGCGCGTTCGATAATCTGCGCCAGATTGCTCCGCAGCTCTTCTGCCGGAAGACCGCGCAACCCGTCGTTGCCGCCGAGCGCGACGAGGAGAATGCGCACGTCGCCATCGAGGGCCCAGTCCAGGCGCGCCAGGCCACCGGCCGACGTATCACCAGAGACGCCGGCGTTCACGATCTCGAAACCCAGGCCATCCGCATCGACGCGTTGCTGGAGCAGCGACGGATACGCGGCGGCCTTAGGGAGACCGAGGCCGGCCGTCAGGCTGTCGCCGAGGATGGCGATACGCGGGCGCGCCGAGACGGCCGCGACCGTTGCCTCGCTTGCCGCCGCAGGCGTGACCACCGTGGCCGCTGCGCGATCACCGGTGCGTGAGGCACTGGCTTCCCCACGAGCCGGATCTTCGCGATCGTCGCTGCGCGGCGCGCAGCCCGCGACCGTCAACGCGAGCGCCGCCGCCAGCCAGCACTTCATCATCGTCATGTTACGACGCCGACCCCATCCGTGCCGGGTGCGGAGATGGGGATCAGTTGCTGCTCCAGCGCGGCGATCGCCGCCGCGAGCATGCGCGTGTGCGCGGGCGTCCGCGCGGCGACAAGATCGGCTCTCGCTCGCGACAGCGCCAGTTCGATCGTCTGGCGCCGGTCCTGCGCGGTGCGCTCTTCCGGCGTCAACCCACGGCCGAGCTGCTTGCCGCGCTCCCGCTCCGCCTGCTGGAATTCGACGTCTTTACTTTCGAAGCCTCGCGCCATAGGACTGATGCTGACGACTACAGTATTCTATCTGCATGCAGAGC
>JAYVMG010000281.1:0-3723 GCA_043759095.1 Acidobacteriota bacterium
ATGATGGCCAACAACTCCAGCGGCGCGCGCTCGGTGTTGTACGGCAAGACCATCGATCACGTCCTCGAGCAGCACGTCGTCCTCTCCGACGGATCCGTCGCGCACTTCCGGCCGCTCAACGCAGCGGAACTGGACGCCGCGTGCAGTGGCGGAACGCGGGAAGCGTCGTGCTATCGCACCGTCCGCGAGCTGGCGGCCACGCGCAAGGACGAGATCCGACGCCGTTTCCCGAACGTGCTGCGGCGCGTCGGCGGCTACAACCTCGACGAGTTCGTGGACCCGGCAAGACCGTTCAACCTCGCCAAGGTGATGGTCGGCTCCGAAGGCACGCTCGGCCTCGTCGTCGCCGCGAAGATCAATCTCGTGCCGCTCCCCGCGGCGAAGGCCGTCCTGACGATCGAGTTCGACGATCTCCTCGACGCGCTCGCCGCCACAACGATCGTGCTGCGGCACAGGCCGTCGGCGGTAGAGGTGATGGATCGCTTCATTCTCGATCACGCCAGGGAGAGTCCGGTGCTGGATGCGCTGCGCCGCAGTATCCTGCAGGGCGACCCTGGCGCGCTGCTGTGCGTCGAGTTCTACGGCGACTGCGCCGAGGATCTGCCGCCGAGGATCGACGCGCTCGAGCGGGAACTCGCCGATTCGCTGTTCGCCTGCACCTGGCGTCGCGCGATCGCGCCGGCGGATCAGGCGCGCATCTGGAGCTTCCGCGAGGCCTCGCTCGGGCTGTCGATGGCGATGAAGGGCGACGCCAAGTCGCTGTCGTTTGTCGAAGACACCGCGGTCGCGCCGGAGAAGCTGCGCGACTACATCGAACGCTTTCTCGAGATCGTTCGCCGGCACAACACGTCCGCCGGCGTGTACGCGCACGCATCGGTCGGCTGCCTGCACGTGCGGCCGGTCGTGAACCTCAAGACCGCGGAGGGTGTGCAGAAGTTCGAGTCCATCGCGAACGCCGTCGCGGATCTGGTGTTGGAGTTCGGCGGCGCTCTCTCCGGCGAGCATGGTGATGGCCTCGTGCGCGGCGCGTTCACGGAGAAAATGTTCGGCACGGTGCTGTACGAGGCGTTCAGGACTGTGAAGCGCGCATTTGATCCGACCGGCCTGTTCAACCCTGGCAAGATCGTCGACACGCCGCCAATGACGTCGAACCTGCGCTACGGCGCCGGCTACGTGACGCCGGATCCGGTGACGTTCTTCGACTACACCGAGCACGGCGGCATGGCGCGCGCGGTCGAGATGTGCAGCGGTCTCGGCGCCTGCCGCAAGACGCTCGAGGGGACGATGTGCCCGTCGTATATGGCGACGAGGGAAGAGAAACACTCCACGCGTGGACGCGCGAACACGCTGCGGCTGGCGATGGCAGGCCGGTTGGGCGAGTCCGGTCTCGGCGATCACGACGTCCACGACGTGCTCGATCTCTGTCTCGAGTGCCGCGCGTGCAAGGCCGAATGTCCTGTCGGCGTCGATGTCGCCAGGTTCAAGAGTGAGTTTCTCGCCGGCTACTGGCAGCGGCACGGGATGCCGCTGCGCACGAGAGTCGTCGGACACGTGCGCGCCTTGTCTGAACAGGCCAGCCGATTCGCGCCGATCGCAAACGCCGTCGCCGGCAGCAGCCTCGGCCGATGGATCAACGAACAGATCCTGGGCATCGACCGCCGACGCACGCCTCCCGCCTTTGCGCGCACGACCTTCCGGCAACAGTTTGCGCGCCGGACCAATCCGCAATCCGAATCCGCAATCCGCAATCCACAATCCGCAATACTGTTCGCGGACACGTTCACGAACTTCAACCACCCAGACGTCGGTATGGCCGCAGCCGATGTCCTCCTGGCAGCGAAGGTCGGCGTCCGCGTCGCCGATCACGGCTGCTGCGGCCGTCCGCTGATCTCGCAAGGGCTGCTGGATGAAGCTCGCACCGCCGCGCAGGTCAATGCGGATGCGCTCTACGACGCCGCATCGCGCGGCGAGCCCATCGTCTTTTTGGAGCCTAGTTGTCTGTCAGCCGTGCGCGAGGACGCGCCCGCGCTGCTGCGGGGCGAGGCGCAGCGCAAGGCGCGTGTGGTCGGTGACGCCTGCGTACTGTTCGAGGATTACGTCGAGCGGGAGTGGACGGCGGGACGCATCGCTCTTGATTTGAAGAACGGGCCGGCCAGCGTGGTGCTTCACGGTCACTGTCATCAGAAAGCCATGGGCCTGCTGCCGCCGACGCGCGCGCTGCTGGGACGCATCCCGTCATGCACGGTGGTTGATCTTGATGCGGGCTGCTGCGGAATGGCGGGATCGTTCGGGTACGCGAAGGAGCACTACGATGTGTCGCGCCAGATCGGCGAGCGGAAGCTGCTGCCGGCCGCGCGCGCGCTGGCGCCGGATGCCGTTCTCGTCGCGCCAGGCACGTCGTGCCGGGAGCAGGTGAAGCACTTCACGGGCGTCACGGCGCTGCATCCCGCGCAGCTGCTGCAGTCTCTGCTCACGCAAGGCTGAAGCCTTGCGCCACATCATGTGGCGCAACTCGTCAGCATGTGGCGCAGCGCTTCGTCATATGGCGCAGCGCTTCGTCATGTGGCGCAGCGCTTCGTCATATGGCGCAGCGCTTCGTCATGTGGCGCAGCGCTTCGTCATGTGGCGCAGCTCTTCAGAGCTGCGGTCAGTACCGTCTCTCTCCGGGGCGCCGATCGGATCCGAGTACGTCCATCCACTCCGGGTACTCGACCGCCAGCTTGCTGACAGCGTCCAGCGCTTTGAGATCGTCCGGCGTCAGCGTGACGTCGATGGCCTTCAGGTTGTCGTCGAGCTGCGCAAGTTTTTTCGCGCCGATGATCACGGTCGTCACCACATCCTTCGACAGAATCCAGGCGAGCGCGACCTGCGCGACTGAAATCCCATGCGCCGCGGCGATCGGGATCAGCACGTCGAGGACGTCGAAGGCCTTCTCCTTGTTCACCGGCGGGAAATCGAATTTCGCGCGGCGCGCGGATTCGTCGCCGCCGGTCCGCGTGAATTTTCCGGAGAGGAAACCGCCGGCCAGCGGACTCCACACGAGCAGTCCCAGCTTCTGGTCGCGAAGAAGCGGGATGGTCTCCCGTTCGAGATCGCGTCCCGCCAGCGAATAATACGACTGCGTGCACTTGAAGTGCTCGAGGCGTTGCTCACGCGAGACCGCCAGCGCTTTCATCAGCTGCCACGCGGGCAGATTCGAGCTGCCGATGTAACGGACCTTTCCGGCGCGGACCAGATCGTCGAGCGCGCGCAACGTGTCCTCGATGTTCGTCAGCACATCAGGGCGGTGAATCTGGTAGAGGTCGATGTAGTCGGTGTTGAGTCGCTTGAGGCTGGCCTCTACGCTTTGGATGATGTGCAAGCGGGACAGGCCGACCTGATTGGCCCCCGGGCCCATGCGGCCGCGCACCTTCGTCGCGAGCACGAGCTCGTGACGCCGTCCGGCGATCGCCTTGCCGACCATCGTCTCCGACTCGCCGACGGAATACACGTCGGCGGTGTCGAGAAAGTTGATGCCGGCCTCGAGCGCTCGATGAACGATCGCGTCGGCCGCCGCCTGATCGAGGCCGCCGATCATTTCCCAGATCTGTCCGCTGCCGCCGAAGGTCATCGTTCCCAGGCACAACTCGGAAACAAACACCCCTGTATCGGCCAGTGGTCTGAATTTCATTGATGTAGTCTATAGCGTCTCGAATGGGGTCAATCAAGCGGCCGAAACCCACC
>JAYVMG010000282.1:0-3697 GCA_043759095.1 Acidobacteriota bacterium
GACTAGGACCGCTTCGGCCGGTAGACGTGCGTCGCCTGGCCGAAGAACACCTCGGCCGACTCCATCATCGTCTCGGTGAGCGTCGGGTGCGGATGAATCGTCAGCTTCAGGTCCGTCGCGTTCGCGCCCATCTCGATCGCGAGGACACCTTCCGCGATCAGTTCCCCTGCGCCAGGTCCAACCAGGCCGACGCCGAGCAGCCGCTCCGTGTCAGGATCAAGAATCAACTTGGTCAGGCCGTCCGTGCGATCGAGAGTGATCGCGCGGCCTGACGCGCCCCACGGGAACTTGGCGACCGTCACGTGGCGGCCTTCTTTCGCCGCCTGCGCTTCGGTGAGGCCGCACCACGCCAGTTCGGGGTCGGTGAAGACCACCGCCGGAATCGCGCGCGGCGCGAACGCGACGTTCTCGCCCGCCATCACTTCCACCGCCACGCGCCCTTCGTGCGACGCCTTGTGCGCCAGCATCGGCTCGCCGACCACGTCGCCGATCGCGAAGATCGACGGCTCGTGCGTGCGCCGCTGCTCGTCCACCATGATGAAGCCGCGCGAATCCACCTGCACGCTGGTCTTGTCGAGACCGGGAATGGCGGAGTTCGGCCGGCGGCCGACCGCCACGAGCACGCGGTCGAACAGCTGCTCCTTGACCTCGGCTTTCCCTTCGAACGACACGCGGATGCCTTTGGCTTCCGCTTTCATCTGCACCACCCTCGTCTCCAGCAGCACGCTCTTCATCGTCTGGCTGATGCGTTTGGCGAGGATGTCGACGAGATCGCGGTCGGCGCCCGGCAGCAGACCCGGCGTCATCTCGACGACGGTGACCGCGCTGCCGAGTGCGGCGTAGACGGAGCCAAGTTCGAGGCCGATGTAGCCGCCGCCGACGACGAGCAATGACTTCGGAATGTCTGGCAGATCGAGCGCGGCCGTCGAATCCATCACGCGCGGATCGTCGATCTTGAGCATCGGCGGAATCGCCGGGAGCGAACCAGTGGCGAGGATCGCGTGCTCGAACTGCACGGTCTCCTCGCCGCCGGCGATGAGCTTCACGCGCAGGGTGTGCGCATCGACGATCTCCGCCCACCCCTGGATGTAGTTCACCTTGCGATGCTTCGCGAGCTGGCCGGTGCCGCTCGTCAGCCGCTTGACGACGCTGTTCTTGAACTCGCGCAGCTGGTCGAGATTGATTTTCGGCTCGCCGAACTCGATGCCCCACGCCTTCGCATGGCGCGATTCGTCGATCAGCTTCGCGACGTGCAGCAGCGCCTTGGACGGAATACAGCCGCGGTAGACGCAGACGCCGCCGGGGTTCACTTCCGGGTCGACGAGCGCGACGCTGAGACCGAGATCAGCGGCCAGGAACGCAGCCGCGTAGCCACCAGGGCCGCCGCCGACAACAACAAGCTGAGTCGAAATCATAAGCACATGCCACGAAGGCGCGAAGGCACGAAGCCAAACCATCCGGCTCTTCGTGCCTTCGTGTCTTCGTGGCCCAAGAATCTATCCGTTTAACGCGAGGAGAAAAGGTTGTTCGAGCGCTTCGACGATCCAGCGCAGGAAGCGGATGCCGTCGGCGCCGTCGATCACGCGGTGGTCGTAGGAGAGCGAGAGCGGCAGCATGAAGCGCGGCACGAACTGGCCACTCTCCTTGTTGTAGACCGGCTCCATCTTCGCGCGCGAGATGCCGAGGATCGCGACTTCCGGCGCGTTGACGATCGGCGTGAAGTACGTGCCCCCAATGCCGCCGAGGTTCGAGATGCTGAAGCAGCCACCCTGCATCTCCTCGAGCGCAATCTTGCGCGTGCGTGCCTTCTCGGACAGCTGCGCGAGCTCCACCGACAGCTGCACGATGTTCTTCTGATCCGCGTTGCGCACGACCGGCACCAGCAGACCGCGATCCGTGTCCACCGCGACGCCGATGTTCACGAACTTCTTGACGATGATCTCGTCTGCGGCGAGATCGATCGAGGCGTTGAATTGCGGGAACACCTTGAGCGCCGCGGCCACGACCTTGAGCGCGATCGAGGTCACCGTGAGGTTGCCGCCCGCCGCCTCGACCTGCTTCGAGTACTTTTTGCGGATCTCTTCGAGCGCGGTGATGTCGGCGAGATCACACTGCGTGACGTGCGGGATGCTCGCCCACGCCGCGCTCAGGTGCTCGGCGGTCTTGCGGCGCACCGCGCGCATCGGCTGCCGCTCGACGGCGCCCCAACGCGTAAAGTCTGGAAGCGGCACCGATGCCGTGGCCCCACGGCCGACGCCGCTCGTGACCAGCCGCTTGACGTGCTCTTTCACGTCGTCGATCGAGATGCGGCCGTTGGGCCCAGCGCCCTTGACGTCGCTGACGTCGACGCCAAGCTCACGCGCCGTGCGGCGCACCGATGGCGCTGCGGGCGCGGGCGGCATTTCCGGTGACGCCGCTTCAGCAACCGCGCGCGCGCCGCGCGTGATGTCGACGACGTTGGTGCCGCGATCGGGACGCGCGACGTCGGTGTCACCACCGGCCGCGGCCTGCGGACCGACCGTCGGATCCTTCACGCCAGCCTTGTCCGGCTTGGTGGACTGATCCGCCATCTGGACGTCGGGCTGCATGTCGGCGGTGTCGTCGACTTGTTCGGCGCCCGCCTTCACGGGCTCGGACTTGGCGGCTGCTTTTGCTGGTGCTGCCTTGCCTTCGTCGCCCGCCTTCGCAGGTTCTGTCTTCGGTTGAGCCTGCTTCGGCGCGCTGCCTCCGGCGCTGGCTGCGCCAGCGCCTTCGTCGTAACTGAAGATCGCCTGGCCGACCTTGACCTTGTCGCCCGCCTTGACCTTGATCTCTTTCACCGTGCCCGCGACCGACGAGGGCACTTCGATCGTCGCCTTGTCGGTCTCGAGCTCGAGGACCGGTTGTTCCTTGACGAGCGTATCGCCCGCCTTCACCAGCACGCGCAGGACGTCGCCGCCCTCAATCTGTTCGCCGAGTTCTGGAAGTGTGAAATCAGTAGGCACGCAGGGCACTCTCCGCTAGCGGCCAACGCTCCACCATGGAGGACACGGCGGTCAAGTCTCGTTCAAGAAAAGACTCAACCCCCGTGTCCCCCGTGTCCTTTGTGGTGGATAGTTTGGTCAGGTGGTTGATCATCGTTGCGAAACAGCTAACCGTTACGAATTGGCTGGATTGCTCTTGTCGGGGTTGATGTTGTGCGCCTTGATCGCCTGGGCGACGATCGACGCGTCGATCTTGCCGTCTCGCGCGAGCGCCGCCAGCGTGGCGACGACCACGTACCGGTAGTCGACTTCGAAAAACTCCCGCAGCGACGCGCGGGTCTCGCTGCGCCCGAACCCGTCGGTGCCGAGCACCGTCAGCGGACGCGGCAGCCAGCGATCGATCGAGTCGGGCATCGCCTTGACGTAATCGCAGGCCGCAATCAGCACCCCCGGCGCGCTCTTCAGGCATTGCGTGACGTACGGCACGCGCTGGGTGTCGGCCGGATGCAGCATGTTCCAGCGCTCCGCCGCGTGACCGTCGCGGTAGAGCTCCGTGTAACTCGTCACGCTCCAGACATCGGCGGCCACGTCGTACTTGGATTCGAGAATCTCCTGCGCCTTGATGACTTCTGGCAGGATCGCACCGCTGCCGAACAGCTGCGCGCGCAGCGCCGCCTTCGGTTTCGACGCCGCGCGGAATTTGTAGAGGCCCTTCAGGATGCCGTCGCGCGCGC
>JAYVMG010000283.1:0-3697 GCA_043759095.1 Acidobacteriota bacterium
GTGTCAGGCGTCTCGACTGGCGCTGCTGCAGACACCGCTCGCGCGAGCGCGCTGGTGGCTGATCTCTCGGCGATATCAGCGCGCGTCAGCCTGTTGACCGGAGCGAAGCAGACGTACAACGAGGAGAGCGTGGCGTTCTTCGGCATCGCGCCAGAGCCGCTCGACGAGCGGCGGATGAACGACATCCGCTCGCAGGTTGCCAGCATCATTGGACCAGAGGGTCGTCTGGTCCATCGCTACGCGGCGTTCGTGGAACGCTTCGTCATTCCAGCGGATCGTCTTCCCGCCGTGATGAACGCGGCGCTCGACGAGTGCAGGGGCCGAACGCTGGTGCATCTTTCGCTGCCGCCTGGCGAGGCCGTCACGCTCGAGTTCGTGCGCGACAAACCGTGGAGCGCGTTCTCCCGCTACCTTGGCAACGCGCACAGCCGGATCCAGATCAACACCGACTTCCGGTTCACGATCGATCAGGCGCTGCAGATCGCGTGTCACGAGGGATATCCCGGTCATCACACCCGCAACACGCTGATGACGTCAGTCCCTGTGGCGCAAGGCACGCAAGTCGCGCAAGGCGCGCAAGTGGCGCAAGGCTTCAGCCTTGCGGTAGAGCGATCCGTCCAACTGATGTTCTCGCCGGAGGCGCTCGTGTCCGAGGCCTCCGCGATGCTCGCAGCCGACGTGGCGTTTTCACCGGATGAACGGATCCGCGTCGAGCGCGATCGGCTGTTCCCGCTCGCGGGCCTTGACCCCGCCGGCGCGGAGCAACATATCGCCATCGAACGGCTGGTGGGCGAGTTGCAGTCTGTGCAGGCCGACGTGGCGCGACGATACGTCGATGGCGAGATTGAATTTTCGCGCGCGGTCACTGCCCTCGAGCAGCAGGCGCTGGTCCCGTACGCCGAAGCGATGCTCAAGTACGTGAACGAGTATCGCAGTTACGTCACGACCTACACGACCGGGCGAGACGCGTTTGCCGCGCGCCTCGCCGCTTGCGCGGACGCCACCGGGCAGTCACGGTGGCGGTGCTTCGAAGGGCTGATGCTGAAGCGCGGACTCTGACGGCCTGTCAGGCCCGGTTCGCCGGTTCACTGAAAATCGGCAGCCACTCGGCGGCGCACGCCTTGTGATACGCAGAGCCTGAGTGAAGCAGCGGCTGGAGGCAGATCTCGCCCTCGGCCGAACATCCGGCCTCCAGGCACGCGCCGTGGTTCTTCGTCGGGCAGTCCTCGGTGAATTGTTTCTCGACATGCGCGCACGCGTCGAGAAACGGCCCACGGTGATCCACCGCGAGAAGCTCCGCCAGCTCGGCTTTCGTGAGGCGGCCTTCGACCGCTCTGGCGATCAGTTCGTCCGGTGTCGGCCTCTTGATATCCATCCTCGACCCTCCTGTGGCAGTGCCGCCCATGAATTCTCGCAAGGGTCGTGCCGTCGCATTCGTGCCGGATCGTCGGCGCTGTCAGCTCTTCACAGGATTCAGATAACCCGGCTCGATTAGCCGTAGGCGATGGCGGTGGCGTTCATATTCGAAGTTGCCGCAACCGGCTGGACACCGGTAGTAGTCGGAGAGTTCCGACGGGGCAGTGCCGCGATCGGTGGCTTTGCTCTCCTCGTAGTGCAGGGGACACTCGCACGACGGGCACAAGAATCCTGGCGCGCCGGCGGGGAGGCTGAGATCCGGCGGATGCACCTGCGAGTCTTTGCGCTTGTCCATACGATCCTCTCTCCAGGCTCCTGTATAGAAGATCCGTGCCACGGACGGCCATGGATCTTCCGGGGCGTCCGAACCGGCCGCCGACGAGGATGCCGGGAATCCGCACGGAATCGGGCCCGCCCGTCAGCCGATCGCGCGCGACCCCTACTGCTTCGAGGCCGGCGCGACGTCGCCCTTGGTCGCGCGCTTCTTGAAGCGCCAGCCCTGCGCCGTCTTCGCGAGCTCGTCGGAGTAGTTCGCGGACGTCGCGATGCTCGCGGGCTTGGTCCCGAAGTCAATCAGCATCAGGTAGACCTGACCGGTGGCGCCGGTCGCCGACGGCAGGATCATCAGGTTGGTGTTCCAGTGCTTCACGTGCGAGCCGAGGCCGGCGTGAAACGTATCGGCGAACTTCACAATCGCGTCGTGACCGACGTTGTTGTTGAACACTCCATCCGCCGTGAACGTCGCGGCGTACCCCTCGGAGTCGCCCGAGTCGAGCGCCCAGTTGTACTTGGTGTAGAGCTGCTGAATCTCGATCAGGTCGTCGGTGGTCAGCTTGCCGGCAGGCGGTTGCGCCGAGAGCAGCGCGCCGCCAAAGCAGACCGCGAGACCTGCGAGCGCGAACAGTTTCTTAGCCATTGAGTTTCCTCTCATTGATGTTGTCTCGACGTGTTCAGTGATTTCTGCGTTGATCGTCGCCTGGCTCACGGCTTCGGCTTCGGCGCAGCGAACGGCCCGACTTCCGGCTTGCCCTGCGTGTTCGCCAGCGCGCCAAGTTCCGCGGCCACGCCTCGCGCAATCGCCGCGGTCTCGCTGCCGGCCTGGAAGCACGTGAAGTCCGGGCGGTCGCGCCACGCGAACGGACCGCACAGTCGTTTCCCCGCCTTGATCG
This sequence comes from Acidobacteriota bacterium, assembly GCA_043759095.1. Classification (GTDB taxonomy): domain Bacteria; phylum Acidobacteriota; class Vicinamibacteria; order Vicinamibacterales; family CAVVIG01; genus CAVQFC01. Next base: position 2,586 of record JAYVMG010000283.1, read on the forward strand.
CCGCGTCATGCACGATGTTGATCGCGCGCTCGTAGTCGGGCGTACCCTGGCGGAACCCGGAGAAGTTGCCGAGGTCGCCGCTGGCGGCAAACACAGCGGTCACGCCTTCCACTTTCGCGATCTCATCGGCATCCCTCAGGCCGTCCAGCGTCTCGATCATCTCGATCAGGACGACGTTGTCGTTGATCGTGTTGCGGTAGCCGCCCGGCACGTTACCCCACATCGCCGGATCGAACGCCTGACCGCCACCGTTGCTGCGCCGGCCGAGCGGCGGGAAGTAGGTCCAGTTGCGCGCTTCGATCGCTTCCGCTTTCGAGTCGATCGTCGGCACCACGATCACCAGCGCGCCGGCATCCATCGCGTGTTGAATCTCGCGCTCGTCGGTGTAGGCCACACGAACGCCAGGCACCGCCTTCGCGTTCGGGCACGCGCGCCACATGCGGGCCACGGCCTGCCAGTCGCGCGCGTCGTGCTGCATTTCGGTCCAGATGAAGTCGTAGCCGGCGTTCGCCATCGCACAGTAGGTTTCCGGATCGGTGCCGCTGAACACCGTGCCGCCGGTCACCTTGCCGCCGGCCATCATCTTGAGCTTCACCGGGTTCCATATTTTCGCGTCCGTCGGCGGGTTGAACGCGCCGCCGTACTTCCAGGTCGCGGGATCGAACGGCCCTTGATTGAGTGCGCCCGCGGGCGCCGTCATCTTCGCGCCGCTGTCCTTGCCGGCCGGCGCCGCAAGCGGAAACTGCGTGGCGCCTGGTGCGGCGTTGTTGGCATACGGATCGGCGCTCGGGGCCGGCGTTTGCGGCGCGGGCGTCTGCCCAGCGAACGCGACGAGACCGAGAGCCGCACACAGAATCGACGCGATCAGCAGGTTCCTCACAGCCATCCTCCAGGCTCAACGTGGCGCAAGGCTTGAGCCTTGCGGGTGTTCACGATCGCGGCGTCGTGGCGAGATAACTCTTGCGCGCGCGCGCTGTCATCCCTTCTTTCGCGAGATGCAGCGTGAGCGTGTGCATCTTGCCGTCAAGCTTCGTCGGCGTGAAGCCGAGCGCGTACTGATGATGCAGTTCGTCGGCGATGCGCGTGAACGTGGCGTTGAGATCGGCCGTGGA
>JAYVMG010000284.1:0-3688 GCA_043759095.1 Acidobacteriota bacterium
TATATGGCCGTAATTCGCGACGTAATGCCGGTGTTCGAGTTGTATCAGCCGGCGAGCATCGATGACGCGATCAAGCTGCTCGACAAGCACGGCGCCGACGCGTTGGTGCTGGCGGGCGGGCTCGACAGCATGGACTGGCTCAAGGATCGCCTGAAGAAGCCGAAGGCGGTCGTCGATCTCGGCCAGATCAAAGAGCTGAAGGGCATCAAGGAAGCCAACGGCGGCCTCGAGATCGGCGCGATGACGCCGCTGACCGAGATCGTCCGGCATCCGGTCGTCCGCGAGAAGTTCAGCCTGCTGATGGAAGCGGCCGAACTTGTCGCTTCGCCGCAGATTCGCAACCAGGGCACCATCGGTGGCAACGTGTCGCAGGACACGCGCTGCTGGTACTACCGCGGCGGCTGGACGTGCTATCGCGCCGGCGGCAACATCTGCTACGCCGACACACCGACGGCGGTGAACCGCGAGCACGCGATCTTCGACGCTGACCGCTGCGTGGCGGTCAACCCGTCGGACACCGCGCCGGCCCTCGTCGCGCTCGACGCGTCGATGGTCATCCGCGGGCCGAAGGGCGAGCGCGTCGTCAGCGCCGAGAACTACTGGATCGGCCCCGGCATCGACATCACGCGCATGAACATCCTGGCGCCGAACGAAATCCTGACCGCGATCCGCATCCCGGCCACGATGGCGGGCGCGCAGTTCTACTTCGAGAAGGTACGCGATCGTCAGGTGTGGGACTTCCCCCTGGTCAACGTCGCCTCGGCCATCGTCGTCTCCGGCGAGAAGATCGTGAAGGCGCGCATGGTCGTCAACGCGGTGGCGGCGACGCCGCGCCGCCTGAAGAACGTCGAGACGTTGATCATCGGCAAGGCGCGCAACGAAGAGACCGCGGACATGGCCGGCAAGATGGCCGTCGAAGGCGCCGAAACGCTGCGCCACAACGCCTACAAAGTGCCGCTCATGCGCAATCTCGTGAAGCGCGCCATCCGAGGAGCAGGAGCGACATGGACCTCTTAAGGTGGGGACGGAGTCCGTGGGGCGAATGGGTTCTCACCCACGTCTCGTGGAGTCTGTTCTGGGCGTCGTTGTTCGCGGGTGTGCTGTTCTTCATCGCGCACGCGGGCTACATGCTGTTCTCCGCGCATCGCAAGCGGCCGTCGGCTGAAACCGACGCGCTCGAAGCGCAGTACAAGAATCTCCCCGAGAAGATCGAACGTCACGGTCTGGCCGCGCGCTTGTTCCACTGGATTATGGCGGCGGCGATGTTCGTGCTGCTGTTCACGGCGTTCCTGCCGATCGCCGGCGTGAAGTTCGCCTGGGTGTATTGGCATTGGATGGCGGGGCTCGTCCTCACCGCCTCCATCCTGTTCCACATCGTCCACGCCACGTTCTTTCTGGATTTCTGGTCCATCTGGATTGGCCCGAAAGACATTCCGGAATTGAAAGCCGAACTCCTGCGCGAGTTCGGGCACGACGTGCCCGGTCCGAAGGACGGTAAGTATCCGCTGGGCAACCGTCTGTATCACACGGCGATTGTGTTGGCGGGCCTGGGCGCGTCGATCACCGGCATTCTGATGATCCCGCGCATCCGCACGGGTCTCGTCACACGTAACCCGTACTATCTGGCGGATGCGACGTGGGGCATCACCTACGTCACGCACGGCCTTGCCGGCGTCGGCCTGGTGGGCCTGGTCATCGCGCACGTGTATTTTGCGATTCGTCCGGAGAAATGGTGGATCACCAAGGCGATGATCCTCGGCTCCATCACGCGCAGGCAGTATCTCGAGCATCACGAACCAAGCCGCTGGCCGGTCGGCGGGAAGAGCACGAGCGGCGCGAAGCCTGCGGGCCCGGCGTGAGCCAGACGGAAGTCCTGGCCGAGCTCAGCTCGCGCATCAACACCATCGAGGAAGCGTACGAGTTCATGCTCGCGTACGCGTCCCAGGGTCTCTCCACGGATCAGGGCAACGACACGGGCCGCCAGGCGCGCGAGTACCTGAAGAAGTGCGATGCCTCGCTGAACGATTTCGGGAAGTTCTTCACCAATTTCATCGACCGCCTCGGCCTCGAGCCGGCGGCGCCGTACCGCGCGTTCATCAGCGTCATCGACCGCGATGCGCGTGATGCACAAGCCGCCCTGCAGCTCGTCCTCGCGCAGCCGGCGATCAGCTCACAGATGGTGGACAACCTGAACGCATCCATCCACCTGCGAGCGCTGCTCACCGACCTCTTCCTGATCGACGAAGTCCTCAAAGCGCACAGGCAGTAACGACTTCGCTCGTGGCGCACGACGTAGCGCACGACTTCAGTCGTGCGTTTCGTGACTCGTAGCGCGAAGGGTTTAGCCGAGCGCGCCTGCGTATCCCAAATCGAAAGCCGTATTCGGGTCCTGTCCGCTCACAGCCCACTCGGGTGCTCGGCTAAGAACCTCGATCACGGCTGACGCCTCCGCGCCCGAGCGGGCGCCCGTTCGCGGCCACCCGAAGCGCTTTCGATTCGCGATACACTCCGCCTCCAATGACTTCCTCGGCACGGTGCAGGCATTCCCAAACACGCCCCCGCCTCCGACGACGAGCAAGCGAACGAAGAAAATGACGACGTTGAGTCTGACTACTGGGAAAATCATCGCTGGGGCCTACTGCGTCGGGGTTATCGTCTTTGGCGCGCTCTCCTCTTGGAGGACCGGCAACGTGGTTCTTGAGCACTCCCAACGTGGTCAGTTGTCGCTCGGCGATGCTGTAGGGCTAATCGTATCGGTTACGTGCTTCGCCCTTGCCATGGTTGGAATGTATAGCCTCTGGGTAGTGGCTAAAACGCGGGAATAGACAGGTAGCAGGGCGAAGGTGTGCAAGAAACCCAATGACCGAAGACATCGGTCTTCTTCTGTTTTCGTGTTTTCGTGTTTTCGTAGCGAGCCTGAACTCTTCAATCTGAAATCTCAGACGAAGAGCCCCACCTGACCCCCTGTGTGCCAGAACAATACGGTCTGGTGTTCCTTGAACTTCTGCTGGCGGACGTACGCGATGAGGCCGGCCATGGCTTTGGCGGTGTAGGTGGGATCGAGAAAGATTGCTTCGGTGCGGGCGGCAAGTTCGATCGCCTCACGCGACTCGTCTGTCGAGATACCGTAGCCGTCACCGACGAAGCGATCGTCGACCTCGATCGCAGTGCCCTGCGACAGCTTGCCAGGATCCATTTTCAGTAGATCCGCGATGCCGCTGACGATCGCGCGGATCTGATTCTGCAGCGACTGCGACGGATCGTCCGCGCTGATCCCGACGACCCGCGTCTGCAGGCCAAGAAGCCGGCAGCCGGCGACGAGGCCGGCCTGCGTTCCGCCAGACGATGTCGAGTGGACAATGACGTCTGGCGCCGGCATCTGATCGACGAGCTCGGCGATCGCGAGGGCGAACGCGAGCGCGCCAAGCGGCGTTGACGCACCAATTGGAATCGCAAATGGCTTCCGGCCCTCGTTTCGCAGCCGCTCCGCGATCGCCATAATCATCGGCGCGCGATCTTCTCGCGACGCGACGTACACGACCTCGGCGCCGAGCAAATTGTCGAGGAGGGCGTTTGCGGTCAGCCGATCCGGCGCCTCGCCGTTGGCGACGAGGACCGCCCGTAGACCCAGCTTCGCCGCCGCCGCGGCGGTCGCGCGCGCGTGGTTCGACTGGACCCCGCCCGCCGT
>JAYVMG010000285.1:0-3682 GCA_043759095.1 Acidobacteriota bacterium
CTGTGCGCGACCCGGGATCGACGCCAGGCTCCTGGCGGTATCCGGCGTATTGCGCGCGGACCACGTTGGTGTCGATCGCCGTGCCATCGAACGGCCGCAGCGACTTCAGTACCTGGATTTTTTCATCGCGGATGACGTCCGCGTTCAGTGAATGCGGCGGCTCCATCGCAACCAGCGCGAGCAACTGCAGCATGTGGTTCTGCACCATGTCGCGCAGCGCCCCCGCCTGCTCGTAGTAGCCGGCGCGTGTGCCGACGCCTTCTTCCTCAGCCACCGTAATCTGCACGTGGTCGACATACTTCTGATTGAAGAGCGGTTCGAAGATGCTGTTCGCAAACCGCAGCACCAAAATGTTCTGGACGGTCTCCTTGCCCAGGTAGTGATCGATGCGGTAGATCTGCGGCTCGTCGAAGACCTTTGCGATGGCGTCGTTGATGGCGCACGCGCTCTCGATGTCGCGGCCGATCGGCTTTTCGACGATGATCCGGGCGACCGGGCTGCCGCTGCGGTTGACGAGGCGCGCGCGGTCCAGCTGCTTCACGGTTGGCCCGAAGAGCGACGGGGGGAGCGCCAGGTAGTAGATGCGATCCGCGGGGAGGCGCCGTTCGTGTTCGATGATGTCGAGCCGCGCGCCAAGGGGCGCCAGTCCCTGCTCGCTGTCGATTTCGGCGGCCGCGAAGAACAGGGATGCGGCAAACGCCTGCCACGCCGCCTCGTCAATCGGCCGGCGGGAGAATCGCGTGACGCCGTCTTTGGCAAAGTCCCGATACGCCTCGTCGGTCATCGGCTTGCGGCCGACGCCGACGATCGCCATCTGCGGAGGGAGCAGGCCGTCGACGTGCAGGTTGTAGAGCGCGGGAAGCAGCTTGCGGTGGGTGAGGTCGCCACCGCCGCCGAAGATGACGATTGTCACGACGACTTCTTGACCGCGTGGCCACCGAACTGATTCCGCAGCGCGGCGAGCATCCGCTCGGAAAACGGGTTGTCCTCGCGCGAGCGGAAGCGCGTGAAGAGTGCGGCTGTCAGCACGGGCATCGGGACCGCGCGGTCGATCCCTTCGTGCAGCGTCCAGCGTCCTTCGCCGGAGTCCTCGGTGTAGCCTTTGAGTCCGGACAGATCGCCGTCCTCGGCGAGCGCGCGCGCGGCCAGTTCCAGCAGCCACGACCGCACCACGCTGCCGTGGTTCCACAGGGCGGCGACGCTGCCAAGGTCCACCTTGTAGTCGCTCGCGTGCATCAACTCGAAACCCTCGGCGTACGCCTGCATCATTCCGTACTCGATCCCGTTGTGGATCATCTTCACGTAGTGCCCGGCGCCGTGATCGCCGACGCGCAGGTAACCGTCAGCGGGCGCCAGGGTGAGGAAGATCGGCTCGAGGCGCGTGCATACGTCGGCCTTGCCGCCGACCATCAGGCAGTAGCCTTCCTGCAGTCCCCAGATGCCGCCGCTCGTGCCCGCGTCGATGTACTCGAGGCCCTTCGCCTCCAGCGCCTGCGCCCGCCGGACATCGTCGTGGAAATTCGTGTTGCCGCCGTCGATGATCGTGTCGCCCGGCGAGAGCAGTCTACCTAGCGCGGTGACGGTGGATTCCGTGGGATCACCGGACGGGACCATCACCCAGATGGCGCGCGGTGCGGCGAGCCCCTCGATGAGCGCCTCGAGCGTTGAGACGCCCTTCGCGCCCGCCGCGTCGGCCCTGGCGACGGCGTCGGCGCTGCGATCGTACGCCACGACGGCATGGCCGCCGCGCACCAGCCGCGTCACCATGTTCAGGCCCATCCGGCCGAGTCCAACGAATCCGATGTGCATCTCTGACTCCTGTAACGCGGCCTATGTGTGCGCGAGCAATGCGTCGGCGAGCGCGCGGAGGAGCCCGGGATCCGGCGACGGAAGATGCGCGTGGATGGCCCGGCGTCCTGCCGCTTCGAGCGAGGCGAAATCGCCGACCGCCTGAGCGAGTTCGAGCGTGCCGAAAGAAAAGTGTTCACCCGGGATCGACAGATCGTCGCGCGGTGTCGCCGAGATCAGCACGAACACGCCGCTGTTCGGTCCGCCCTTGTGCAGTTGACCGGTTGAATGCAGGTATCGCGGACCGTACCCGAACATCGTGGCCACTCGCGCGCGATCGCGGACGGCGTCCCGAAGCGCGTGCAGTTCGTCGGCCAGTTCTTGATCCGGACCGAGGTAAGCGAGCAGTGCAAAGTAATCGCCCTGATGCAGCAGGCTCAGGAGCGCCTCACCGCCCGAGGCCTGCAGCGCCTGACGCGCGGCCGACGTCAGCGTGAGCGCAATACCGCCGGCGAGTCCGCTGTCCGGCGTCGCGATCGGCAGCCGCCCGGTGCTTTTGTATTCGGTGAGCAGGCGGTTGGTGGCGTCTTTCGCCAGCTGCACGTTCGGCTGGTCGAAGGGGTCGATGTTGAGGATCGCGCCCGCAACCGCCGTCGCGATCTCCCAGCGCATGAACTCGGCGCCCAGTGCCGCTGGTTCGGCGACGTCGATGTCGACGACGGGCATCTGTGCGGATTTGATCGCGCGGACCGCCGCGTCGCGAGCGCCTTGGTCGGGCGCGCCGTGGATGCGCATATGCACGAACAGCCGATCGCTGCCGTAGGCCGATGGATCGGCCAGCGGCTCGCCGGCAATCGGCACGATGCCGGTGCCGAGCTTGCCGGTACTTTCCGCGATCAGCTGCTCAATCCAGAGGCCGAATGCATCGAGCGCGGCGGGCGCAATCACCGTCAGCTTGTCGCGTCCTTCGCCTGCGACGGCGCCCATGACGAGGCCGAGCGCGACCGCGGGGTTCGCGATCGCGGCCGCCGCTCCCGGTTCCGCGGCTGCGAGCATCGCGAGCGACCAGCCGATGATCTCCGCCACGTCCTGTCCCATCAGCGCCGCCGGCACCATGCCGAAGAACGAGAGCGCCGAGTAGCGACCGCCAATGTCGGAGGGGTTGATAAAGATGTCGCGGAAATGTTCAGCGCGCGCCCGGCGATCGAGTTCGGTGCCTTCGTCCGTGATGGCGACGAAATGATCCGCCCAGCGCGAGACGCCGGCGTCCTCCAGCCGCTGCCGGAAATGCGCCGCGAGCGAGTTCGGTTCGATCGTCGTGCCCGACTTGCTCGCGATCAGATACAGCGTGCGATCGGGTGGCGTGGCCGCCGCGCGGACGGCGGCAGGGTCGGTGGAGTCGAGCATGTGAAACCGCGGCCATCCCGGCGCGACGCCGATCACCGCGCGCAGCACTTCCGGCGCGAGGCTCGATCCGCCCATCCCGAGCAGGACGATGTCCGTGAAGCCGCCGTCCTTGATGCTGGCGGCGAAGGTCTGCAGCCGATCGATGGCATCAGCCATGAGCATCGGCGAACGCATCCATCCGAGTCGGTCCGCGATCAGTTTCTGCACGTCGGGTGCGGTGCTCCACACCGACGGATCGGCGCGCCACAGGCCGCTGGCCGCGCGTTCAGCGACCGCCGTGGAGCGGGACAGAATCTCTGCGAGACCGGTCGGCACGTGCAGCGAGTGGTGAAGTCGCGCGCGTTTCGCGGCGACGTCGAGCGCGGGCCAACGCGTCAGCAACTCGTGCTCGCTCTGCATGCAGATAGAATACTGTAGTCGTCAGCATCAGTCCTATGGCGCGAGGCTTCGAAAGTAAAGACGTCGAATTCCAGCAGGCGGAGCGGGA
>JAYVMG010000286.1:0-9802 GCA_043759095.1 Acidobacteriota bacterium
TCCAGAAGCCGGAATACACGATGCTCGGCCGGACGTATTCGATCGGCTACGAGCCGGATCTGCCCGATGTCCTGCTGCGTCGGCCGCGGCGCACGGTGCTGAATCCGGCCACCAAGTGGGGCGTCTGGTATCCGCTGCGCCGGAGCGGAAAATTCGCGCAGCTACCGGCGGACGAACAGCGGGTGATCCTGGCTGAGCACGGCACCATCGGGATGTCCTTCGGCGTCGGCGACTTCGCGCACGATATCCGCCTCGCGTGCCACGGGCTCGACAAGGGCGACAACGACTTCGTGATCGGTCTGATCGGGAAGGATCTGTTTCCGCTCTCGGCTCTGGTGCAGACGATGAGAAAGACACAGCAGACGTCGCTGTACCTCGAACACCTCGGCCCGTTCTTCATCGGGCGCGCGCTCTGGCAGAGCACCGACTGACCACGATGACCAACGCCGAAACCGCCGAACGAAACGGATTGGCTCCGCGATTTCCGCGAGTTCTGCGTTCAACGTCGTGACACGTCCGCGGTGGACGCGAACGCCGGCGGTTTGCGGTGCTTCGTCGCCTGCTCGTACGCGTACGCCAGCTTGATCAGCGTCGGCTCGCTCCATGCGCGTCCGAAGAACGAGATCCCGACCGGCAGCCCGCGAGAGAAACCGGCCGGCACGGTGATATGCGGGTAGCCGGCGACTGACGTGACCGTTGACGGTGACGCCGCGTTGGCCGCGGAACTGTCGCCGTTGACGAGATCGGTGAGCCACGCCGGCCCGCCCGTCGGCGCCACGAGCGCGTCGAGTGTGTACCTGGTCATCACCGCGTCGATACCGAGCGAGCGCGACAACCGATGATTCCGGGCGAGCGCGGCCGTGTATTTCGCGCTGGTCAGCGGCCCTTTCTTCTCGGCCATCGCCATGATTTCCTGGCCGAAGTACGGCATCTCCTGATCCCGGTGCTGGTCGTTGTATGCGATGACGTCCTTGAGCGTGTGCATCGGTGACGCGGCGCCGAGCCAGGTGAGGTACTTGTTCAGGTCTGCCTTGAACTCGTACAGCAGTACCTCGAACTCGGTCTCGTCGAACTTGCCGAGCGTGGGGATGTTGGCGGGATCGACGATCGTTGCGCCACGCAATTTCATCTCGGCGATTGCCGCTTCCGCGATCCGGTCAGTGGCCGGGCTGTAGCCGAAGTACTTGTTGCGGACAACGCCGATGCGCGCACCGTTCAGGCCGTTCGGGTCGAGCGACGCCGTGTAATCGCGACGGCCTTTCCGCCCCGCGTCCTTCGTCGCGGCATCGCCAGGGTCGGCGCCGCTCATCGCGCCGAGTAGCGCCGCGGCGTCGGCCACCGTGCGCGCCATCGGACCGGCGGTGTCCTGACTGTGCGCGATCGGAATGATGCCGCTCCGGCTCACGAGGCCCAGCGTCGGCTTGATCCCGACCAGGCCATTGTTATTGGACGGCGACACGATCGATCCGTCGGTTTCCGTGCCGACCGTTGCCGCCGCGAGGCTGGCCGCCGCCGCGGCGCCCGATCCGGAACTGGATCCGGACGGATTGCGGTCGAGCGCGTACGGATTCTTCGTCTGACCGCCACGCCCGCTCCAGCCGCTCGTCGAGTGTGTGGAACGAAAGTTCGCCCACTCGCTCAGGTTGGTCTTGCCGAGGATCACGGCGCCGGCCTCGCGCAGGCGCGTGACGATGAATGCATCGCGGGGAGGCCGCGATCCAGCCAGCGCCAGCGATCCCGCCGTCGTCATCATGCCGTCAGCCGTGGCGATGTTGTCCTTGATCAGGATCGGGATGCCGTGCAGCGGGCCGCGCGGTCCTCGGGTCTTGCGCTCCGCGTCGAGCCGGTCCGCGATCGCGAGCGCGTCGGGGTTCAGCTCGAGCACGGCGTGGAGCGTCGGGCCGCTGCGGTCCACGGCCTCGATGCGCGCGAGATACTTCACGACGAGCGAATGCGCGGTGTCCTGACCGGACTGCATGCGCTGCTGAAGGGCGGCGATGGTCGCCTCCTCGAGATCAAAGGGAGCCGGCGTCGGCGACTGCGCTCCGGTGACGACGGTCGCGCACAGCGCGGCAAGGATAACGGCGCGGCGAATGATCACGTGTGCTAGCCCTTCTTCTTGCGTCTCGTTTTGGCGGGTTTCGGCGTCTTCGTCGCCACTGGCGCCTTGTTGGATGCGATGGCATCGCCGAGCAGGGCGACCGTGATCGCATACGAGTGCGCGCAGTTGTACTCGAGCAGGGCGTCGTAATTGGCGTCCACGAGAAAGCGGCGCGTGGCGCCGGAGACAAGCGCCGCGGGCGCATCTCGTTTCGGCAGAGGCTTGCCGCCTGGCAGACGCACGCCCAGTTCTTCCCATGTGGTCAGCGGCAGCGCAACGCTCATGTTGCGCGTCGCCTGACACGCGCCGTTACGTGGCGCGACATCGCGGGCGATGCGGCGTGCGGCTTCCGGCTTCACGCGCACTTCGCGTCCCCAGCTTTGATCCGCGGCCCAGCCGTGGCCCTTCAGGTAGTTCGCAATGGATGCGAAGACGTCGGCGGGCGTGGACCAGATGTCGCGCTTGCCGTCGCCGTCGAAATCCTCGGCGAACTTCAGGTAGCTGGACGGCATGAACTGTGTCTGTCCCATCGCCCCGGCCCATGATCCCTTCAAGTGCGCCAGATCGATGTCGCCGCGATTGAGGATCTCGAGCGCGTTCATCAGCTCGCCGCGAAAGAACGTCGCGCGCCGCGGATCCCAGGCGAGCGTCGCGAGCGCCGGCACGGTGGGGCGCACGCCGCTGAACCGGCCGAAGTTCGACTCCATTCCCCACACGGCGACGATGACGCGCGTGGGCACGCCGTAGCGCTCGCTGACCTGATCGAGGAGTTCGCGATGCGTGGCGAATGCCGCGCGGCCAGCCATGATGAGCTTCGGTGTCAGGCTACGCGCGAGGTAGCTCTCGAGTGTGAGGACCGTTTCGGCCTGCGAGCGGTCGCGCTCGAGGATGACCGGCTGCGGTTCGGTGACGTCGGCGAGCGCTGCGTCCACGATCTCTTCGCGGATGCCGCGCCCGATGGCGTCCGCGCGGACGCCCGCGAGCCATTCCGCGAACGAAGGCCGGGCCGGTTGAACCGGATCCTGTCCGAGAGTGAACGCGAGCGCGAGCGCGAGAATCACGTCTGCAGTTTACACGTCAATGCGCGCCGACGGCAGGGCCGTGCGCCTTCGGCCGCTTCATCAGCAGCACCAGCGGTACGAGTGCGATGAAGAGGACGCCGAGCAGCTGGAAAATCCCGACAAACGACACCATCGTTGCCTGTCGCTGAACCATGCCGAAGAGCGCGGCGTTGGCACGGGCGGTCGCCGTGGCGGCGTCGGCGCCCGCGGCCATGAACGACGAACGCAGTCCGTAGAGCATCGACTGCGACGCGGGATCGTACGCCGTGACGTTCGAGCCGAGCATCGCGCTCGCGGCCTGACTGTGCCGCGCGAGCATCGTGCCGGTTATCGCGATGCCGATGCTGCCGCCGATGTTGCGCATCAGGTTGAACAGGCTTGTGGCGTTGCCCATTTTCTCGATCGGAATCGAGTCCATCGAAATAGTGGTGAGCGGCACGAAGAGGAGCGACATGCCGATGCCCTGCAACAGCTGCGGCCAGAAAATGTCCCAGTACCCGGCCTGCAGGTTCAGCCTCGACAGCCAGATCAGCGTTCCGCCGCCGACGAGCAGTCCGGTGGTCAGCAGTTTTCGCGCGTCGAACTTGCCGGTCATCATGCCGGTCAGTGGCATCATGAAGAACGATCCGATGCCGCGGGGCGCCATCGCGATGCCGGCTTGCAGGGGCGGATAGCCGAGCAGCGTCTGCAGCATGACCGGCAGCAGCACCATGCTGCCGTAGAGCACGAAGCCGACGACGGTCATCAGGAAGACGCCGACGGCATAGCTCCGCTCCTTGAACACGCGGAGATCGACAATCGGATCGTCGGTGACCAGCAGATGCCAGATCAGCGCCGCCAGCGTGACCGCGCTGACGATGGCGAGGATCAGGATCATGTTCGACGAGAACCAGTCCTCCTCCTGACCCTTGTCGAGCACGATCTGCAGCGCGCCGATGCCGACCGCGAGCATGCCGATGCCCCAGTAGTCCACCGTCCGCGACTGCGCCTTCAGATACGGCGGGTCGAAGATGTACATCTTGGTCATCACCAGCGACGCGATGCCGACCGGGATGTTGATGTAGAAGACCCAGCGCCAGCTGTAGTTGTCCGTCAGCCAGCCGCCGAGCACCGGTCCCAGAATCGGCGCGACGACGATGCCGAGCGCCCAGAAGCCCATGGCCTTGCCGCGATCCTGCGGCGCGAACGCCTCGAGGAGTACGGCTTGCGACAGTGGCTGCAGCGCTCCGCCGGTGGCGCCCTGCAGGATGCGGAAAAAGATCAGCGAACCCAGCGTCGGTGCGAGACCGCACAGGAACGACGCTGCCGTGAAGCCGACCACCGACAGCATCAGCAGGTTCTTGCGGCCAAACATGCTCGCGAGCCAGCCGGTCATCGGCAGGATGATCGCGTTGGCGACCAAGTAGGAGGTGAGCGCCCACGTCGCTTCGTCGATCGATACCGACAGGCTGCCGGCGATGTGCGGCAGCGACACGTTCACGACGGTGGTGTCCAGCACCTCCATGAACGTGGCGAACATCACGGAGACCGCGATGAGCCACGGATTGATGTGTCGCTCTTGGTCTGTCAAGAAAAGCTCTCCACCACAGAGGACGCGGAGGACAAGGAGAACGTGTCCCCCGTGGTAGTTATTTCAGGAACACCGTCGGAGTCACCGACATGCCTGGACGCAGCAGATGCTCCGGATCCTGGCCGGGGTCGAGCACGATCTTGACCGGTACGCGCTGCACGACCTTCACGAAGTTGCCCGTCGCGTTTTCCGGCGGCAGCAGGCTGAAGCGCGCGCCGGTCGCGCCGGCGATGCTGTCCACCTTGCCTGTGTAGGTACGGCCGCCGTAGGCGTCAACGGCGATCTCCGTGCGCTGTCCTGGCCGCATGTCCTTGAGCTGCGTCTCCTTGAAATTCGCCGTCACCCATACATCGTCGATCTGGACGATGGCGAGGAGGGGCTGTCCGCCCTGGACGACCTGGCCCACGTTGATCCCTTTCTTGGACACGACGCCGCGGACCGGCGCTTTGACGGTCGCGTACTGCAGGTTCAGCTCGGCCTGCGCGAGGGTCGCGCGCGCCTGCTGTGCGTGCGCTTCAGCTTGGGCGGCCTTCGCCTTGATCGCGGCGATCTGCGAGGGGCCGGTCTGCGCCGTCTGCATTTCGGCGTGCGCCTGATCTTCGCCGGCGCGCGCCTGCGCGAGCTTGCTCTCGGCGACGCGAATGCCGGCCTCGGCTTCCGCCACCTGTGAGCGCGCGGAATCAACGCCCGCTTTCTGCGCGGTGGCGGTGGCCATCGTGGCGTCGAACATCTGTTGCGACACTTCGTCTTTCGCGAGCAGTCCGCGCAGCCGTTCGACGTCGCGCGCGGATTTCGCCGCATTGGCTTCGGCCTCGCGCTGACGCGCTTGTGCCGTGATGAGTCGCGCGTTCGCCGCTTCAATTTCCTTTTCCGACGCCGCGACGCCGCTCTGCGCCTGCGTGATCCCGCCGCGTGCCGTCGTCACGTTGCTGGCGGCTGTAGTTGATGTGATCGGCACCGAGCTTTGCGCCGCGACGGCGCTGGCTTCCGCGTCGGCGAGTTCGGCGCGCGCCTTGTCCACCGAGACCTGATAGTCGGCTGGATCGAGCTGGACGAGGAGGGCGCCCGCTTCGACGAGCTGGTTGTCGTCGACGGCGACCTTCGTCACCGTGCCGCCGACGCGTGCCGCGATCTGCGTCACGTGCGCGTCCACCTGGGCATCGTCGGTATTTTCACGGGCGGAGGTGGACCAGGCCCAGATGCCGGCGCCGAGGCCGAGGAGCAGGACGGCGCCGATGATTAAACGCACGCGGGGTTGCTGAAGAACTGTCACCGCGAACCTCCGAGCAGGCGTAGGAAATCTTCCGATGTGCCGACGCCGCGCACGAGCGCGCCCTTGGCGAGCTCGTATCCGTACTGCGCCGTGATGAATTGTTCGCTCGCGACGGCCACCGCGTCCTGTGCTTGCACGACCTCGACGTTGTTGGCGATGCCGGCCGCGAAGCGGTCGCGCGCCTGCGTGAGTTGCTGTCCGGCGAGGTCGCGTGTCTTGTTGGCGAGCGCGAGCTGTTTGCTGGTTGCGTCGAGATCGAGAAACGCGCCGCGCACTTCGTAGTAGATCGCGCCCTTCAGATCTTCGGCTTCCGCCCGGCGGCTGCGGATGTCGGCCTCGGCTTCGAGCAGGCGGCCCTTCGTGCGGCCGCCCTGAAAGATCGGCACGTTCACCGCTCCGGTGACGGCGAACGTGGCGCGGGCGTCGGAGGGGGAGAGGCCGATCTCGCCGTAGTCCGCGTTGACGCGCACGGACGGCAACGCCTCGCCGGCGATCGAGCGGCGCATCGCTTCCGCTGCGCTGATCCGTTCGAGCGCCGCCTGGTAGTCGGGCCGGCTCTTGTAGGCGAGCGCGACGGCGCCAGCGATCGAGAGGTCGGCGACCGGCAGCTCCGGCGACGTCGGATCCAGGGTGAAGCGCTGGCCGAGCGGCAGGCCGATGACGCGGGCGAGCTGCAGCTTGGTTTTCTCGAGTTCGTTGTCGGCAATCGTGGTGCGCTGCGTCTGCGTGCTGAGCTGGACTTCGGCGCGCAGGACGTCGATGCCGGCGATGATGCCGCCCTGCTTCAGATCGAGCGCCTGCTGGTGCAGCGTCCGCGCGGTTTCGTGCTGCGCGCGCGCGGCGTCGGCGCGGGCGGAAGCAGCAAGCACCTGCACGAACAGGTTGCCGGCGACGTGGATGACGAAGTCACGTGCGCTCTTGAACGTCAGGCGCGCCGCTTCCACGTTGTGCGCCTCGGCCCGCGCACTGTTGAGCGCGCCGAGGTCGAGGATCGACTGCGACAGGAAGATGCGCGCGTCGAAGACGTTGAACGGGCCGACGAGCGTGGGGATGTCCGCGAACGGCGTGCCCGGGCCGCCGGTGAAACCGAATGCGGCGAGGTTAATCGTCTGTCGTGTTTCTCCGACCCGCGCGTTGACGTTGGGCATCAACCCGCTCAGCGCGCGCCAGCGGGCGCCTTCGGCCTTGCCAAGGCTGTGTTCGGCGGTCAGGACGCCGAGGTTGTGCTCGAGTGCGCGCGTGATCACCGCCACGATGTTCAGCGTCAGCGAGGAATCGGTGAGCGCTCCAGTCGGGATCCCGCCCTGAAAGCTGCCGGGCGGGATTGCCAGCGGCGACGAGCGGGGCGGCTGACCCGGCGGTGGGGGTGTCGTGATCGGCTGGGCCGCCGCGGGTTGGCTGAGGAAGAAGCCGGCCGCGAAGGTGAGCAGCAAAAACGTCCTAACTGGCTGATGGTTCATATCGCAACGATTAGTGTACTATGCGAGGTCCGCGGAAAAAGAACCTTGTGCGCAGGTTGACCGTCTAACGCCCAGATGTCCAGCCGGCTTAGCGGATTCTGCGCGTTTGCAATGGTCTGTCTCGCGTCCGCTGCGCCCGCGGCCGGGCAGTCGGCGCTCTCGGGCGAGTCCATTCACATCACGCGCGCCTCCGGGCCCATCGCGGTCGATGGCGATCTCTCGGACCAGGGATGGCGCAATGCGGCGCGCATCGACAAGTGGTACGAGACGAACCCAGGCGACAACACAGAGCCCCAGGTTCACAATGTGGGGTATCTGACTTACGACGACAAGTTTTTTTACGCCGGCTTCGAGTTCGATGATCCGGACCTCAAGGCGATTCGCGCCCCGTTTGCCGATCGGGACAACATCGGCAACGGCTTCAACGACTACGGCGGCATCATCATCGACCCGCGCAACGCCGGCCGCACCGCCACCTTCTTCGTCGTCACGCCGCGCAACATCCAGTACGACGCGGTCACCGACGATGCGTCGGGCGAGGATCCGTCGCCGGACTTCTTCTGGGAGTCCGCGACGAAGATCACGGCGCGCGGCTGGACGCTCGAGATGCGGATCCCGTTCTCGTCGCTGCGCTACCAGAACGTCGATCCGCAGACGTGGGGCATTCTGCTCTACAGAAACTTTCCGCGCGATCGCCACTACCAGTTTTTTTCCGCGAAGCTGCCGCGCGGTGGCAACTGCTTCGTCTGTCGATCGAACACGCTCACCGGGATGGCGCAGCTGCCGGCCGGCGGTCACCTCGTGGCGGCGCCGTACGTCAGCGCGAGCGCCGATGCGCACCCCCGCGATGGCGAGACGGGCGCGCCGCTGGTAGGGGACGGCGTGAAGCCGCATGTCGGCCTCGACGTGAAATACACGCCGAACGCGGACAACGCGATCGATCTCACGGTGAAGCCCGACTTCTCGCAGGTGGAATCCGACACCGCCCAGATCTCGGCGAACGAGCGCTTTGCGCTGTTCTTTCCCGAGAAGCGGCCGTTCTTCCTCGAAGGGTTCGATCTGTTCCAGACACCGATCCAGGCCGTTTACACCCGGACCATCACCGCGCCGGTCTGGGGCGGCCGCGTCACCGGCAAGCAAGGCGGCGTCCGCTACACGGCGCTGGTCGCCGACGATGCCGGCGGCGGCAGCGCGATCATTCCGGGGCCGAACGGCTCGTCGCTCGCGTCGGTCGACGAAGGTTCGATCGTCGTCATCGGGCGGGCGAAGCGCGACGTCGGCCTGTCGTTCGTCGGGGTGATCGCGACCGATCGCGAGGCCAAGTCAGGCAACAGCCACAACCGCGTCGTCGGACCGGACTTTCAGTGGCGGCCGTCGGGGACCGATGTCGTTACCGGGCAGGTGCTGTACAGCGACACGCGGACGCCGAACCGCCCGGATCTCGCCATCGAGTGGACTGGGCAGTCGTTCGCCTCTCACGGCGCCCATATCTCGTGGAACCACAACACGACCCGCTTCGACGCGTTCGCGCAGTACCGCGACTTCGGCGACGGCTTCCGCGCCGACACCGGGTTCGTGCCGCAGGTCGGCTATCGCGAAGTGATCGGGAGCACCGGATGGACGTTTCGGCCGACCAACTTCCTGACGCGTCTTCGAACATCCCTCATCGCTGAGCGCCAGACGGATCGCGCTGGCGCGCTGATCAGCAGTGATGTGCAGCCTGGCGTCGGGATGGACACGCGCTGGAACGGCTTCATGCAGTTCCGCTACATGGACGACCAAGGGCGGAGCGGGGATCGGACGTTTCCGACCAGGCGGTTCGGCTACATCGTGCAGTTCAGCCCGTCGAGGAGGGTCACCCAGCTGTCGTTGAACGGCACCACCGGGCAGGAGATCGACTACGCGAACTCGCGCGCCGGTACCGGTTCGACCATCAACCTGCAGGCGACGCTCAATCCGACGAACCACTTGAACGTCGTCCTGGTGCAAAACCAGCGATGGGTGAACGTGGACGATCGGTCCAGCGTGAGCCGCCGGCTGTTCATTGCGCGGGTCTCACGGGTGCGAGGCACCTACACGTTTTCGTCACGCCTGTTCGCGCGCGGCATCGTGGAATACGTGTCGACCGATCGCGATCCGAGCCTCTACACCTTCGACACGTCCGCGAAGTCCGGGTCTCTCAGTGGACAGTTTCTGCTCGCCTACAAACTGAACTGGCAGTCGGTGATGTTTGCCGGCTACGGCGACGACCGGGAACTGACCGATCGCGACCAGCTCGTGAAGTCCGGCCGCCAGGTGTTCGTGAAGGTTTCCTACGCGCTCCAGCGGTGAAAAAAA
>JAYVMG010000287.1:0-9795 GCA_043759095.1 Acidobacteriota bacterium
CGCGGAGAATTCCGGCGGCGCGCACTGCCTGAAGTACGGCTTCACGGTGCATCACGTGCTCGGCGTGGAGGCGGTGCTGCCAAGCGGCGAACTCGTGCATCTTGGCGGCTCGCTGGTCGACACGCCCGGCCCCGATCTGCTGGGCCTGGTGGTCGGCTCCGAAGGCACGCTGGCCGTGGTCACGAGCGTGACGGTGCGGATTCTGCGGCGGCCGGAAACGGTGCAGACGCTGCTCGCGGCGTTCGACACGATCGACGCTGGCGGCGCGGTCGTCTCCGACATCATCAGCGCGGGCATCATTCCGGCGGCGGTCGAGATGATGGACTCGCTCGCCATCCGCGCGGCCGAAGCGGCCGTGCATCCGAATTTTCCCGATGCCGACACCGTGCTCATCGTCGAGCTCGACGGTCCCGCCGCCGAAGTGACGGCGCTCTTCGACATCGTCGTCCAGATGTGCCGGCGCCACGGCGCGACCACGATTGACGTCGCGCAGACCGACGAGCATCGCGCGCGGATCTGGCGCGGGCGGAAAGCGGCGTTCGCAGCGATGGGACGCGTGTCGCCGAATTACTACGTGCAGGACGGCGTGGTCCCGCGCACGAAGCTGCCCGAAGTCCTGAACCGCATTCGTCAGCTCGAAGCGCGATCAGGACTGCGGATCGGCAACGTGTTCCACGCCGGCGACGGCAACCTGCATCCGCTGATCTGCTACGACGAGCGGATTCCTGGCCAATCGGACGCCGCCGTCGAGGTCGCGGCGGAGATCCTCTCCTTCTGCATCGAGGCCGGCGGTTCGCTGACGGGCGAGCACGGCATCGGCGCCGACAAGTCGCAATACATGCCGACGATGTTCACGCCGGAGGATCTGGCATTGATGCAACGGGTGCGGGCCGTGTTCGACGCACACGGCCTCTGCAATCCAGGCAAGGTGTTTCCCACGCCGCGGATGTGCGGCGAAGTGCCGGGGCCGTACCGGCGTCATCCGGTGGAAACCGCCGGACTCGCCGAGCGCATGTGAGCGAGATCATCCAGCCAACCAGTGCGAGCGAGGTCGCGGCCGCGATGCGGCGCGCCTCTGACGCGCGTCAGTCCCTCGTCATCCGCGGCGCCGGCACGAAGAGCGACTGGGGCCGGCCGGGTGGGCGTGTCGACGCCATCCTCGACATGGGGCGCATGAACCGCATCCTGATGCACGAGCACGGCGACATGACCGCGACAATCGAAGCGGGCGCGACGCTGCGCAACGTGAACCATGCGCTTTCCGCGCACCGGCAGACATTGCCGCTGGACCCGCCGTTTGCCGACCGCGCCACGATCGGCGGACTGCTGGCCACCAACGACAGCGGTCCGCTGCGCCATCGCTACGGCACCCCGCGCGATCTCGTGATCGGCATCCAGCTGGCGACCACCGACGGCGTGCTGTCCAAAGCCGGCGGCGTGGTGGTGAAAAACGTCGCCGGGTACGACCTCTCGAAGCTGGTGACAGGGTCGTTCGGCAGCCTTGCCGCCATCGTCAGCGCGACGTTCAAGCTGGCGCCGCTGCCGGCGGCATCGAAAACGATGCAGGTGGTCGTCCACGACGCCGCGGCGCTCGGGCAGATCGTTCGCACGATGATGTCGAGCCAGCTCGAACCGGTGGCGTTCGAGGTGTCGACACAACGATCAAGGCAGAATCCGCAGAACGCACAGAACAATCCGGGCTCCGCGAGTTCAGCGGGTTCTGCGTTGTACGTCGTGATCCGCTTCGCCTCTCTGCCGGCCGTCGTCGACGCGCAGATCGCTCAGGCGACAGAAGCGGTGAAAGCGTTCGCGACGTCCATCGAGGTGATCGATGGTGACGCCGAGCGCGCGCTGTGGGACGAACACGCCACACAGCTGTGGGACGCGCCAGGCGCGATCGTCCGTGCGAGTTGGCTGCCGGCCAATATCGCGGATGGCCTCACCGAGCTCGCACACCTGAAGACG
Source organism: Acidobacteriota bacterium (assembly GCA_043759095.1). Lineage (GTDB taxonomy): Bacteria > Acidobacteriota > Vicinamibacteria > Vicinamibacterales > CAVVIG01 > CAVQFC01. The sequence goes on from JAYVMG010000287.1 coordinate 1,966, forward strand.
TGCGCCACTTCCCTGAGCGGCCGCGCCACACCCGCAAGACTGAAGTCTTGCGCCACATCCGTCATCGGCCGCGCGGCGATCGGCGCGGGGCTGATTCGCATCGACGGCGACACCGCGTCGCAGGCGCGGGTCATCGAACAGCTGCGCGTATCGACGCTGTTCGGCAACATCGTCATCGTGCGCGGCTCCGATGAACTAAAGAGCATCGTCGACGTCTGGGGATCGCATGGCGACCGCCAGCCGCTGTTCGATGCGCTGAAGCACGCCTTCGATCCCAACGGTGTGCTGAATGCCGGGCGAGGACCGTTGTGAACCGGCCCGCCTTCGATACGGTTGACGCACCCGATCCCGCGCTGATCGACACGTGTGTCCACTGCGGCTTCTGCCTGCCATCCTGCCCGACATACGTGCTGTGGGGCGAAGAGATGGACTCGCCGCGCGGCCGCATCTACCTGATGAAGGCAGGCCTCGAAGGGCGTACGGAGATGACGCCGGCGTTCGTGGAGCACTTCGACGCGTGCCTCGGCTGCATGGCGTGCGTCACGTCGTGTCCGTCGGGCGTGCAGTATGCGCCGCTCCTCGAGGCGACGCGCGCGCAGATCGAGCGCCGTTATCCCCGGTCGCTGGCCGACCGACTCTTCCGCAACGCGATCTTCGCGCTGTTCCCGTTCCCGAACCGGCTGCGGTTCGCGCTGATGCCGCTGGTCATCCTGCAGAACACGATCAGAAGGAACCGCGGAGAGCGCAAAGAACGCAGAGCAGAAAACATTCCTTCTCAGCGGTCTTCGCGAGTTCGGCGGTTTCTTCCGATCGTCGCTCGGCTCGGTGCGATGCTGTCGCTCGCGCCGAAGGTCACCTGGAAATCGCTCTTCGCATCAACCCCCGCCCGCACGCCAGCCGTCGGCGCCAGACGTCTGACCGTCGGGCTGCTGACCGGCTGCGTGCAGCGACTCGTTTTTCCCCGCGTGAACGAGGCGACCGTGCATGTCCTCGCTGCCGAGGGGTGCGACGTCATCGCGCCGGTCGATCAAGGATGCTGTGGCGCGCTCGCCCTGCACGCGGGCCGGCTCGATGAAGCGCGCGCGTGTGCGCGCCGCACGATCGACACCTTCGAGCACACCGGCGTCGAGCGCGTCGCGGTGAACGCCGCCGGGTGCGGATCGTCGATGAAAGAATACGGACAGCTGCTGGCCGATGACCCCGCGTGGGCCGAACGCGCGCGCGCGTTCTCGGCGCGCGTCCGCGACGTCACCGAAATCATCTCCGAGCTCGGCGAGCCGAGGGCGCCGCGCCACCCGCTCGCGCTGCGCGTCGCGTATCACGACGCCTGTCACCTCGCGCACGCGCAGGGTGTCCGCCAGCCGCCGCGCGATCTGCTGCGATCGATCCCCGGCCTCGAGATCCTCCCGTTCGCCGAACAGGAGATCTGCTGCGGCAGCGCGGGTATCTACAACCTGGTCGAACCCGACACCGCGCGCGAACTCGGCGATCGCAAGGTCGGCCTGATCGATCAGGTGAAGCCGGACGTCATTGCGACCGCGAATCCCGGCTGCACGCTGCAGATGACGGCGGCGGCCGCGCGACTCGGCCGCGCGTGGCCCATCCGACATCCCATCGAGATCCTCGACGCCTCGATCCGCGGCGCCTCTGCAGCCGACCTGCTCGACATCTGACCGACATCTGCACGACATCTGATCCCCATCTGCTCTGCACCTGCTCGCGACCGGACGGTGTCCTCACTCTCTGACAGACTGTCGTCGGTGGACGACGAGTCGGCACGACGGCTGGCTCGATACTGAGCGCTCAAGTCGAACGATTGGTATCAGATACGAGCGTCTCTGGATTACCAGCCGGTGGCGCCGTCATTGCTCCCTCAGTGGTTGCCATCGCCCTTATTGCTCGAGGATGTTCCGTGTTCCTAACCAAACGTCTCGTCACGTTCTCCGCACTCACCGTCGTGCTGCTCTTCGGCTCGACGGCCACAAGTGAGGCCCAAGGCCGCCGCAGACCCGTTCGCGTGGTCGTGGGCGGCGCGTATTACTACGATCCCTTTTTCTACTCGGACCCCTGGTACGGCGCCGAGCAGTACGGATACCCACTGCGGCCGTACGGATACGGCTATCGCCGCGCCGAGCCCGAGGCGTCCGTTCGCGTCGAGGTGAAGCCGAAGGAAGCCGAGGTCTACGTTGACGGCTACTACGCCGGCATCGTCGACGACTTCGACGGCACGTTCCAGCGACTGCGCGTCGAACCTGGTGACCACGTGATTCAGTTGTATCTCGACGGCTTTCGGCCAGTGACCCAGAAGGTCTACCTGTCGCAGGACAACACGTTCCGCATCAAATACCAGATGGAGCGCCTCGGTCCGGGCGAACCGCCGACGCCGAAGCCTCAGCCCATCGATCCGCCGCGCGCGCAGAGTCAGCCGATGCAGCAGCCGGAGGCCATGGGCCGCGGACCAGCCGGCCGCCGCATGCCGCCGCCGCAACAGGGACAGCCGCCGCAGTACCCGCCGGATCAGTATCCGCCGACGCAGCCGCCGCCCCCACCACCGGACAATGCGCGTGGCGGACGCGGTAACGCGGTCTACGGCTCGCTGGCGGTGAAAGTGCAGCCGGGCGACGCGGAAATTTCGATCGACGGCGAAGCGTGGCGCGGCCCGGGCGGACAGGATCGACTGGTCGTCGAAGTCGCGGAAGGCTCGCACACCGTCGAGATCCGCAAACCGGGATTCCGGACGTACGTCACGCAGGTTGACGTCCGCCGCGGACAGACGACGCCACTGAACGTCAGCCTGCGGGGAGAACAGCAGTGAATCGCACGCTGAGCACGGCGCTGATGCTGTGCGGCGCGTTGTGGTTCGTTCCGGCCGCGGCGTCCGCCCAGACGGGCGGCGTCGCGACGCCGGACCTTACCGGCTCGCAGCTCTCGCAGGGTCCGATGATCGTCGAGCAGGTGCATAACGGATTCCTCGCCGCACCGGATTTCAAGTTCACGCAGGTGGACAAGAAATCGTCCGGCCTGGCCGGAGGCTACGCGGGCTTCGTGATCGACGATTCGTTCTTCATCGGCGGCGGCGCGTACGCGCTGGCGTCGAACACGCGCGATCGCGATCTGGCGTACGGCGGGCTCGTCCTGCAGTGGTTCGGTCACACGAACGACACCGTCGGCTTCAGCGTCAAGACGCTGATTGGTGGAGGCTCGTCGCCGTCGTTCCAAACGGTGCGCGTGCTCGACCGCGGACGCCTGACAAACCTAAGCGTGCGCATCCGGCAGGACTTTTTCGTCGCAGAGCCGGAAGTCGATGCGCGCATCCGCCTGACGCGACATCTGCGGCTCACCACCGGTGTCGGCTATCGGGCCACCAGCCGCGGCCGGGACCAGGTCGACCGCGATGCCCGCCCGAATCTGAGTGGCGCCGTCGGCAGTATCGGGTTGCAAATCGGCGGCGGAAGCTAACGCCATTCCCGGGTATCATGGGGGCCGCTCGGCCCTCATGAGCTACCGCCGACTCGTCACCGCACTCCGCCTGACCATCCCCTTCGGTATCGTCACGGGTGCGCTCGCCCAACAACTTGGCCAGTACGGCCCGGAGCAGGAACCGCGTCCGCGGATCTGGGTCGGCGGCATTGAGCCGGAGGTAACGCCATAGCAGACCCTGCCGTCACCGAAGTCGTCGAGGCCGAAGGCCACCTGATCGACTCCCAGCTGATGAACGCGATGTTCGACACCGTCGTCCGCCACGACGCGGCGTTCGACGTGCTGGAGTTCCGCATCGGCCGCACGAATGACGAGCCGTCGTTCGTGTCGATGCGCGTCACCGCGCAGACGCCGCCGGCGCTGACCCGCGTCCTCGAGGCGCTGGTCGCGCTCGGCTGCCGCGTCGCGCGAACCGAGAACGCCCATCTCGTCCCCGCCGATCGCGACGGCTGCGCGCCGGAGGACTTCTACTCCACCACCAATCATCAGACGTTCGTCCAGCTCGGGGGTCAATGGGTCGCCGCCGAGAAGCAGCGCATGGACGCCGCAATCGTCGTCGAAGGCGCACAGGCGATCTGCCGCAAGCTTCGCGAAATCCGCAAGGGCGACGCGATCGTCTGCGGCATCCACGGCATCAAGATCGTGCCCGAGTTCCAGGAGCGCGACCGCCACGGCTTCGCGTTCATGACCAACGAGATCTCGTCCGAGCGGCGCGTCGAGGTCGGCGTCACGCGGATCGCGGCGATGATGCGCGCGGCCAAAGAGGCTGGAGACCGCATCGCGTTCGTCGCCGGTCCGGTCGTCGTCCACACCGGCGGCGGAGAGTATTTCTGCGACATCATCCGCCACGGTTACGTGGACGTGCTGCTCGCGGGCAACGCGCTCGCAGTGCACGACGTCGAGCAGGCGCTCTACGGCACGTCGCTCGGCGTGGACATGGAGAGCGGTCGCGCGATCGAGGGCGGCCATCGTCACCACATGCGCGCGATCAACGCGATCTACCGCGCCGGCGGATTGCACGCTGCGGTCGACAGCGGCGTACTGACGTCCGGCGTCATGTTCGAGTGCATCCGCCGGAACGTGGACTTCGTCCTCGCGGGCAGCATTCGGGACGATGGCCCGCTGCCGGACACGATCATGAACCTTGTCGAGGCGCAGGATCGCTACACGGCATCGTTAGAGGGCGTAAAGCTCGTCCTCGTGCTGTCGACGATGCTGCACGGCATCGGCGTCGGCAATATGTTGCCGGCGTGGGTGCGGCTCGTGTGCGTGGACATCAACCCGGCGGTCGTCACGAAGCTGGCGGACCGCGGGTCCTCGCAGACGATCGGCATCGTCACTGACGTCGGACTCTTTCTCCGGCAGCTTGCCTCGGCATTGCACGAGTAGAACCGCGGAGCGTCGCGGAGCGCGAGCCTTTCAGGCGAGCGACGCCACGATCACAGCGACGCGCGGGAATACTCTTATAATCAGCTCCGTTTGATTTCCGAGGCTCCGGAGGCCATCAGCGCCCGCTCGAGCGCGGCAAGGCTGGCCTCTGCCGGATTCTCCACGCCGACGAGAATCTTGCCGTTGGTCACTTCCGGGTCATAGAAGTTCGGGGTCCGCCGCGGCAGCTTGGCGGTGACGAACAGCGTGATCACTGTGGCCAGGATCGCGCCGAGCATCGTCATCTCGAAGATCACGATCAGGTTCGGCCACCAGGCGACGATCGGCATGTTGCCGGTTTGCAGCGGCCACGCGAGTTCAGTCATCCGCGTCAGCCAGGTCGAGCCGGCCATGCCGGCGGCCCCGCCCGCGCACGCGATGTACCACAACCATGTGGCCTTGTCGCGATGGGCGAACGGTTGCTCCTCGAATGGCTCTCCGGACATGACGGTGATGTCTATCTCGGCAACGCCGGCGGCGCGCAGACCATTCACCGCGCGTTGCGCCGAGTCTGGATCCGCATACAGGGCATAGACGGCGCTCATGGATGCAACTCTCCGAGCGCGCGCTCAGACCGTTCGTGCGCAGTTTCCATGACCGGCTGCTCGCCGACCTTCATCTCCCAGATCGAGATAATCGGGACGAATTTCGAGAACAGCACGTACAGCAGCGACATCGCGGCGAACGTCGAGATCGTGATCATGATCTCGACCGGCTGCGGACGGTAGGCGCCCCACGAGTACGGCAGGTACTTGTGCCCCAGCGACGGGACGACGATCAGGAACCGCTCGAGCCACATGCCGACGAGGACGCCGAACGAGACGCAGACGCAGCCGGCGATCGTGCGCGTCTTCTTCAACGACAGGATGGTGACCGGGATGATGAAGTTGACGACGACCATCGTCCAGTAGAGCGGTGCGAACGAGCCCTTTTGCGTGACGCGCAGCACCGCAATCTCGGCCGACTCGTTGCCGTACCACACCGTGAGACGCTCCGCGAAGACGAAGTAACCCCACAGCAGGCTCATCATCAGCAGCAGCTTGCCCAGGTTCTGAAAATGCACCGGGTGCAGGTATTCCTCTAGGTGCAGGAATTTCCTGAGCGCCGCCATCGCGATGATCAGCCCCGCGATGCCGCTGAAGATCGCGCCGGCCACGAAGTACGGACCGAACATCGTCGAATGCCACATCGGCACCGGCGCCATCGAGAAGTCGAACGAGACAATCGTGTGGACCGAGACGGCGACCGGAATGATGGCGACCGCCATAATCGACATCGCCGACTCGAGCCGATGCCACTGCTTCGGCGTCCCCTGCCAGCCGAGCGCGAGCGCGCCGTAGATCGCTTTGCGGGCGCCGGTCGTGCGATCGCGGACGAGCGCGAAGTCGGGAATCATCGGCAGCACGAGGAACAGGACGCTGCCGGTGAGATAGGTCGTAATGGCGAAGAAGTCCCACACGAGTGGGGACCGGAAGTTCGGCCAGATCAGCCGGTTGCTCGGGTACGGCATCAGCCAGAAGAACAGCCACGGCCGGCCGAGATGGATGATCGGGAACAGGGCGCCGATCATCAGCGCGAATGCCGTGATCACCTCGGCGCAGCGCGTCACCGGACGCCGCCAGCCGGCGTTCACGAGACGGAGGATCGCCGAGATCAGCGTGCCCGCGTGACTGATGCCAATCCAGAACACGAAGTTGGTGATGTAGAAGGCCCAGAAGATCGGGTTATTGATCCCGGTCACGCCGAAGCCGTTGAACATCTGATACGCCCACGTGCCAAGGCCCATGCAGACGATGGCGCCGAGGAACGCGACGAGGGCGTAGAAACGCCACGTCGTCTCCAGTAGCGGGCGCAGAAGATCGTCGGTGAGCTTGCTCACGTCGGTCTGGGCGTTCATACCTGCGTCTGGCGATCGAGGTAGGTGACCTTGGGCAGCGTGCCGAGATCCTCGAGCAGCTTATGGCCGCGCGGCGATCGCGCCAGGCGCGAGACCTCGCTCTCGGGATCGTTCAGGTCGCCGAACACCATCGCCCGCGCCGAGCACGACTGGACGCAGGCCGGCTTGATCTCGCCGTCCTTCACGTCGCGCTTCCCGGCTTTGGCGTCAATCTCCACTGCGCTGATCCGCTGCACGCAGAACGTGCACTTCTCCATCACACCGACCTCGCGGACCGAGACGTCAGGGTTCAGCTGAAGATGCAGAGGCTTGGGCCATTGCGGGTTGAAGAATTCGAAGAAGCGCACGTTGTACGGGCATGCGTTGGCGCAGTAGCGCGTGCCGATGCAGCGGTTGTAGACCTGCGCGTTCAGTCCTTCAGCGGTGTGATGGCTCGCGTACGTCGGGCAGACGGGCTCGCACGGCGCCGCATCGCACTGCTGGCACATCACTGGCCGGAATTTCAGGCGCACGTCCGGGAAGTCGCCTTCCCAGTACCGCTCGACGCGCAGCCAGTGCATCGCGCGCCCGCGCGCCGCCTGCTCGGGACCAACCGTCGGGATGTTGTTTTCGGCATGACACGCCGTGACGCAGGCACCGCACCCGGTGCACATGTCGAGATCGACCGCCATTCCCCAACGGTGTGGCATCAACAACCCTCACGCTCTCCACCACAGAGGACACGGGGGACGCGGAGGAAACAACCGGTTTCGATCCGGATCTTTCCGCTGTGTCCACCGCGTCCACCGTGGTGGCGCGCTTTCATCGAGTTTCACCCTCGTGCGGGTGCTCGCGCATCTCGCCGGCAAACATGATCAGGCGTCCGTCGCCTTCGCCGACGCGCGCGATTTTCACGCGCGTCGCGGCCCAGGCCAGCGCGCCGGTCTCCGGTTCCGTCGCAGGCGCGAGGATCGCAATCGGGTTCACGCCGCGATTGCTCGCATAGCGCGTGAACGTCTCGTGTCCCTGCCCGACCGGCATCGCGA
>JAYVMG010000288.1:0-9737 GCA_043759095.1 Acidobacteriota bacterium
GCGCAGCGCCGCGAGCGGATCGGCGCCGGCGCCCACCACCTGCTGCGCGCGGTGATAGATCGCGTTGGCCAGCAACTGGGCGCGCGCGCGACTCTCGTCGAGGCTGACCGACGCCAGCCGCGCCAGATGCAGCACGCTCAGGACGACGACGACCACGCCGACGATCGAGGTGACGCCGAGGACCTGCTTCCCTTTGATACCTAGTCGCATGACGAGGGCTTAGGGCTGAGGGCTCAGGGCTGGGCGGCGTTTCTCAGCCCTCAGCCCTAAGCTCTCAGCCCTAGCTGGGCTCCTCGGATCTTTTCGGCCTGAGCCTGAGCTTATTGAGCTTGTTATGCAGCGTCTTCAAACTGATGCCGAGGATCTCGGCGGCGCGCGTCTTGTTGTCGCGCGTGTGCGCGAGCGTCATCACGATCAGCTGACGCTCCGCTGCCTCAACGGTTGTGCCTGGCACGAGCGCCATCGGCGGCGCCTGCGGCGCGGCCTGCGGGCCGTCGGTCAGCACCGGCGGCAGGTGCTTCACGTCGATGAACGGACCCGGCGCCAGAATCGTCGCCCGCTCGATGACGTTGCGCAGCTCGCGCACATTGCCCGGCCAGCCGTACTGCTCGAACAGCCGCATTGCCGCCGGCTCGAGGCCGGCAATCGCTTTCTGGTTGCGCGTATTGAACTCGGTGATGAACGACTGTACGAGCAGCGGCAGATCCTCTTTGCGCTCGCGCAGCGTCGGCAGGCGCAGCGCGAAGACGTTCAACCGATAGTAGAGATCCTCGCGCAGGCGGCCCTTCGCCACGGCCTCGAGCGGATCGACGTTCGTCGCTGCGATGACGCGCACGTCCACGCTCTGCTCGGTGCGGCCGCCGAGGCGGCGGAACGTGCGCTCCTGAAGCACACGCAGCAGCTTCACCTGCGTGGCGGGCGTCATCTCGCCGATCTCGTCGAGGAACAGCGTGCCGCGGTCGGCGAGCTCGAAGCAGCCCTGCCGGCGATCGGACGCGCCGGTGAACGCGCCTTTCTCGTGCCCGAAGATTTCGCTTTCCAGCAGCGTCTCGGGAATCGCCGCGCAGTTGATCGCGATGAACGGCGCGTTCGCGCGCGGGCTCAGCCGATGAATCGTCTGCGCGACAAGTTCCTTCCCGGTGCCCGACTCACCGGTGATCAGCACCGACGCCGCGGTCGGCGCCGCCTGCTCGACCACTTCGTAGATCTTGCGCATGGCCGGGCTGTTGCCGACGAGCGTGCCAAACGCGCCGTGCTCGCGAAGCTGGCGCCGGAGCGCTTTCACTTCGCGCAAGGTCTCGAGACGTTCGACGATTTTGTCGAGGAGGATTTTCAAGCGCTGAATGTCGACCGGTTTTGTGAGGTAGTCGTACGCGCCTTCCTTCATCGCCTCCACGGCCGTATCCACCGTGCCCTGCGCGGTCAGCAACAGCGTCGTCACGTCGGCGCCAGCCTGCTGCAGCGCGCGCAGCAGCGCGAGACCGTCCATTCGCGGCATCACCATGTCGGTGATCACGATCGCAGGACGAAACGACGTGACTTTTTCGAGCGCCTCCTCGCCGTCGCATGCCGACTCGGCAATGAAACCCCAGCTGCGGATGAGTTGTTCGAGACCGACGCGCGCAGCCGCTTCGTCCTCGACGATCAGCACGCGCTCAGGAGCGGCGCTCGGCTCATTCACGGTTAAACCATGTCATTTTTACATTCTGGGAGCGCGAGCCCTGTCGATGCAAGCTGGACGGGTGTCGGCCGAGAGCCAAGCGAAGCGGCGGCCTCTTTGCAATGCGAACGGCGGAGGCAGGAATGCGAATCGTGATGATTGGCGCGTTGGCGCTCGCTGTGGCGGCTGGCGGATTCACCCGGGGCAACGCGGCGGCGTCAGGCGTGGGCGCGGAGCGCGAGGTCACGTTACCTGCGGGAACGCGGTTGGTCGTCGTCCTCGACACGCCCGTCGGGTCCGACACGAGCCGCATCGAACAGCCGGTGAACGCGCACCTGGCGCGTGCCTTCGTCTTGCGCGGGATGACCGTGCTCGCGGCAGGCTCGCGCGTCAGCGGTGTCGTCACCGACGCGACACGGTCGGCGAAAGTGAAAGGTCGCGCGCATGTGGCGATGCGATTCGATGCGCTCACGCCTGACGGCGGCGAACGCTACACCATCCGCACGGCGGCCGTCGGACGGACCGCGGAAGGCACGAAGGGGCGAGACGCTGCGGAGATCGCTGCGCCGGCAGCCGGCGGCGCGATCATCGGCGCGTTGCTGGGCGGCAAGAAGGGTGCGCTCATCGGCACAGCCGTCGGCGGTGGCGCCGGCACGGCGGCGGTGCTCTCGACGCGCGGCAAGGAAGTGCATCTCGGCAGGGGCGCGTCGCTCACACTCAGGCTGACCGCGCCGGTCACGATCAGAGTCAGGGGCTAGGAAGAAAAGGGCTTAGGGCTTAGGGCTCAGGGCTCGCTTGTGGCACGATCAACGTCGTTGTCTGATCAGCCTTCAGCCCTCAGCCCTCAGCCCTCCGAAAGCCCTGAGCCCTCAGCCCTCAGCCCTGTGGCCGAGCGCCCGCCACTCGCCGGCCGACTGGTGGCGCTCATCGAGGTATTGATCTGCTCCGACTACCTCACGCAGTTCGCGCTCGGCGGAACGCTGGCGATGCTCGGCTTTCAGCCGTTCCTGCACGGACAGCTCAGCATCCGTTACGTCGTCATCCTCTCGCTCGGCGACACGCTTCTGCTGCTCGGGCTGATCCTCGTCATGCTGTACGCGCACGGCGAGCGGCCGCGCGACGTATTCCTGGGCCGCAAGCCAATCGTGCCGGAAGTGGTGGCGGGCGTCCCGTTGATCCTCGTGGCGCTCGCCATCGGCATCGCGGTGCTCCTGTCGATCCGCCGTTTCGCTCCAGGGCTCCACACCGTCGAGACCAACCCGCTGCAGCAGCTGCTGCGGTCGCCGCGCGACGCCTGGCTGTTCGCGCTCGTGGTGCTGGCAGCCGGCGGCGTGCGTGAAGAAGTGCAGCGCGCGTTTCTGCTCCACCGCTTCGAGGTCTGGCTGGGCGGACCGGTGGTCGGCGTCGTGGTCACGAGCGTGGCATTCGGGGCGGGACACCTGCTGCAGGGCGTGGACGCGACGTTCGCCACCGGCCTGCTCGGCGCCTTCTGGGGCGTCGTCTACCTGCGGCGGCGATCGTGCGTCGCGCCGATCGTCAGCCACGCGGGATTCGACCTGCTGCAGATCGTGGCGTTCCTCGGCGCGCACCGAGCGTAGTCCACGTCCCTTCAGCGAAGGCGGGCGTCAGACAAATACAGATCGACGACGCCGCCGCGCCGGCGCAAGCCGGTCATCCATTCGTCGATCAGACTGGCGCGCCGGCCGGCCGCGGTGCTGAAACGCTGATCGAGATACGCGCGCAGCCGCAGATCCTGCCGTAACGTTTCGCGCAGGTGCTTCGCGTCGATGCCCGAGCGTGCGAGCGCGGCGTCCAGTTCCGCCTGCGAGTGAAACCGTTCGCGCACGCGCAACACTTCGCGGTCCACGGCTTCCGCCGTCGGCTCCGCCGGCGCATACCGATCGACTTCCGCGAGCACCAGCTCCCGATCGATCAGCTTGCTCAGCACGATGCGCACCGGATCGGCCGCGGCGTCAGCGGACTGCAGCCCCAGTTCAATGGCCGCCGTCACATCGCTCTGCGTGATCAACTGATTGGCCACCACCGCCAGCACGCGATCGATCGTCTCGGCGCGGATCACGCCGCCAGCGAGCAGAGCGATGACGCCGGCTAGAACGCTTGTCCGAAGCTGATGAACCATGCGGTGAGTCCTTCACCCGGCTGCCGGTTGACCTTGAACCCGAGATCAAAACGAATCGGCCCGAACGGCGACTTGTAGCGCACGCCGCTGCCAACCGCGGTCCGCAGTTCCATGACGTTGATGTCGGAAATGCGCGAGAACACGTTCCCCGTATCGACGAAGCCGACCACGCCCAGGCCGCCGACGACAGGCGCGCGCAGTTCGGCGTTGAAGACCATGAGGCCATTCCCGCCAACCGGCAACAGATCCTGGTCCAGAGTATCGTTCGCGTGCGCGGGAATGTGACGTGTGCCGACGCGGTCCAGCGCAAAGCCCCGGATCGTGGTGTCTCCGCCGGCGTAAAACCGTTCGCTCTGCGGCAGGTCGACGACGACCACGGCGTTCCCCTGCGCGTCGACCGCTTCACGCGGAAAGGGCGCCGCTATTCCGACGCGCGCGCTGGCCGCCAACACCACACGGTTGGTGTGTGGCAGCGCGCGAAACAGCTGGGCGGTCAGAAACGACTTCGCGAATCCGATCTCCGATCCGATCGCGCGTCCAGCCAGCTGCGCACTGATGCTCGTGTACTCGCCCCGCGACGGATCGACGGGGTCGTCGCGCGTGTCGCGAATCATGGACGAGGAGAACGACGACAGGCGGAACTGCGAAAAGATGCGATCGATGAGCGGCTTGAGCGGATCGGTGTCGGCCAGCCGTTCGTCGAACACCGACGTCCGCTGAATCTGATACGTGCCGGTGATGCTGACCATGCGCGAGATTTTTCTCGCGATGTCGGCGCTCAGACTGCGGCGCGAGAAATTGAAGCTCGACCGGCGCTGCTGTTCGAACGTCGCGTTGATGAACGCGTCGGCGGCCGTGTCGAAGACCCGCGGCTCGCGGAACGTGCCGATCGCCCGGTACTCGACGTTGGCCGAGCTTTCCTGCGAATGGAACGCGACGCTCGAAAAGACATTGATCGAGCGGTTCTTGCCGAACACGTTGCGGCGCCCGATTTCGACGAACGCGCGGGGCGCGATGTCAAGCCGCTCGCCGGCCACCGCGCCTTCCTGCTCCGCCACGACCTGACCGACCTCGACGCCGCCGCCGTACCCCAGGGTCGTCGGCGGCGCCTCCTCGATCGTCACGAGCAGATCGCGGGTCGTCTCGCCGCCATGGCGGAGTTCGGTGATGCGGGCGCGCCGGAACAAACCGAGCGCGGTCAGCCGCCGCTGGCTCTCGTTGATCGCGCTCAGGCTGAACGGATCGCCCGCCTTCACCTGCAGCGCGTGCTCGATCGTGCTCGTCGTCGTCCGCACGTTGCCGACGATGAGGACGTGGTCGACGAAGACTTGCGGGCCCTCGTGAATCTCGAACGTGACGGCGACGTGCGTATCGCTCTGGCTGAACACGGTCCGCGCCTCGACGGACGCGCTCTCGTACCCGAGGTCCTGGTAGGCGAGCTGAATCGAGTCGCGGTCGACGGCCAGTTGGCCCGGCACGTACGGCGCGCCGACGCGCAGGGCGGCGCGCGCGCGCAGCGCCGCCTCGGAGAGCGCCTGCTGGCCGGCGAACGTGATCGCATCGACCGTCGTGCGCGGCCCCTCGTTGATCACCGCGCGCACCGCCACCGGCGCTTGCGCGGGCGGTGGCGTCGGCGTCACGACGTCGACCGCCCTGGTGACGCGCGCGGCGGCGAACCCGCGCCGGTGGTACAGGTCTTCGATGGTCTGAACGTCGGCATCGAGCCTGGAGTCCGCAAACGCCTGCCCGTCGCGCAGCCGCAGCGCCGCTTCGAACTCGGTCAGCGGCACGGTGACGTTGCCGGAGATTTCGTAGGTGGCCACCTTGAACTGCTGGCCGCGATGCACATCGAAGGCGATCACGAGTTCGCCGTCGGTCTCCGCGCGCGCGTGGGGCGCCCGCGCATCGCGATACCCCAGACCCCGCAGGTACTCTTCGATGCGGTTGCTCGAGTCCTCGAGCAGGTCTTCGTCCACCGATCCTTCGCGCTCCACTGGCACCAGCTCCGAGCGGCGATCTGAGGGCAGCGCGTCTCCGGTGAACACCACCCGCACGCGCGGGCCCGGCGCAACCGTCAGCGTGAGGTCGGCAACGCGCTGGTCGGCGGAGAGACGAGCGGCGGGCAGGATCTTCGCTTCGAAGTACCCCTTGCTGCGGCGCTCCTCGATGTATTTCTGGATGCGCGCATTCAGCGCCTCCGGCTGATACGGAGCGCCCGGGGTCAGACCAAGCCGCGCCAGGAGCTCGGGCCGCGTCACGCTCGGCGCGCCAACGATCTCGATCGTGCCGATCGCCGTCCGCGCGCCCGGATCGATCGTGAAGACGAGCGTCGCGCGCTCGGGCGAGTGCTCCAGTTCAGCGGTCGGCGCAATCGCGGGATGCAGGTAGCCCCGCTCTCCGAGCGCGTCGGCGAGAATGCGCGTGATGTCCGCCGCACGCGCGAGCGGGGGCGACACACCGTAGCGATCGACGATCGCGCGGCGCAGCGCGCCCTGGTCGATGCCCGGCGCGCGCAACGGACCGTCGAAGCGGATGCGGGCGACCGCGTGAATCGGGACCAGATCGTAGCGAAGCGCCACGCGCCCGTTCTCGAGCGTGGCGTCGACGCTGACGCCCTCGAACCGTCCCAGGCTGAACAGATGCGCCACCGTCTCGCGCACCTGCACCATCGACAGCGGCTGACCCGCCGCTGTGGACACGACCTGTGTCAGCAGGGCCTCGACAGTCTCGCGGCCCTCGATCACGATACGTACGGATCCGATCGGGCGCCCGAGGTAGTCGGAGACAGCGGCTGATGCGGAAGGCGCTCCACCACAGAGGACACAGAGGACACAGAGGATCATTCTTAGCCAGGATTTGACCTCCTGTCCTCCGCGTCCCCCGTGGTGGAGAGTTCTTCCGGCGACGCTCAAAAGACGTGCCTCACCCGGAACTCGAGCGCGTACGTCTGTCGATCCTCATTGCGCGACAGGATCCAGGAGATGCGGTCGCTCTCGTCGATCTCGAGCAGCACGATCTGATCGTTGATCGTCGTCCCGAGGCTGCGCGAGAACGTAAGGTACACGCGCTCGGAGATGCGCTTGCCGATCGTCAGCCGAGCCGTCGGGTTCAGGCGCGACGTCTGCTGGCTGTACGGGTCGATGAACGACGGCGTCAGCTGGAACGTGTCGACGCCGAATGTCTGCTCGACGACTTTCCCGACCTCCGACGAGAGACCGCTGGTAATCGCCTGCGTCGCGCGCGTCGTGATGATATCGGTCTGCGTCTGGGTTGGATTCTGCAATGCGCGCAGCTCCGGCGCGACGTCGCCGGTTCCCGTCCGCTGGACGTTGCTGAACAGCAGCGCCAGCACGTCGGAGGTCGGCAGCGGCGGATCGGAGCTGAGCGTCGGCCGCAGCTGCTCGCTGGTGCCGGCAAACGCGACCGTGACGCGATACGTCTGTCCGGGCACGCGCACGTTCGTCTCCGCCTCGACGTCGAAGAACGGCTCGATGCGCGTGGGGTTCGTGAAGTCCATGGTGCCGTGGGTGATGCGATAGCGGCGCCCCTCGAACGTCACCTCGCCGCGCTCGATGTCGGCGTGGCCGGCGACGACCGGCCGATCGTAGGCGCCGCGCAGCGTCAGGTCGGCGCTCGCCACCATGCGCGCCAGGTTGTTCTCCACGCGCAACGTTGATGGCATCAACAGCTGGAGATCGAACTTCAAGGGTACGGTCGGCGCCGCCTCGATCGATCCCACCGCGCCCGCGGCGGTGGACCTGCGGGACGCCAGATCGAAAATGCTGCCGGGCGTGTCCACGCGCCGGTTCCAGAGCGCGCTCTTCACGGTGACGACACCACCGAGCGTCGGCGACTTGAACGTGCCCCGCAGCGACAGGTCGGCGTCGACCACGGAGCGCACGCCTTCGGGCACGCGCACATGCATGTCCACGCCGCGCGCCGTCACGTCGAGTTCGGCCGGCACGTAGCCGTCGAAGCCGATCCTCCCGCCGAACTGCACCCGCCCGCCGCCCATCGTCGCCGCCAATTCGTCGAGGCGGATGCCGCCAGGGTCGAAATGAATCGTGCCATTGATCGCGTCGAGCGAGTTGGGAATGGAGAAATGCCGGATGCGGCCGTCGGTGATCGTCGCGCTGCCGGAGAACTGCGGCTGCGCGAGCGGGCCGTCGATCGATGCGGTCAGTTCGGCGCGCCCGGCGCCGCGCACGTCGCGGAAGAATCCCTGCAGGATGCCGAGATTGGCTTCCCCGGTCGCCTTGAGCGCGATCCGCTCGTCCTTCAGGCTGATGCCGCCCGAGAGTCGCAGCCGCGTGTCGTCGCCGACCAGCTCCAGCTCCTCGATGCGGACCTGCTGCTGATCGAAGGCGATGCGGATCGGCGCGGCGTTCTTCACGCCGTAGTCGAGCAGCCGCATGTCGAGCGCGTCCACAGTACCGTCAACGACCAGATGATCCGCGTCAGCAAGCTCGCCGACGACGCGAATCGCGCCGCTGACGACGGCCGTGGTGAACGGCGACAGTTTCGGCACGAACAGCCGCACGTAGGGATCGAGCGACGTGTCGTGGAAGCGGAACGTCAGCTCGGCGTCCGCCTGCGGCGTCAGCGCGACACGGCCGCTGCCGGTCAGCGCCATGCGCGGCGACGCGGCGTTGACGTCGCCAGTCAATTCGGCGCCGCGCAGCGTCAGGTTGCCGCTGACCAGTCCAACGCCCTCTTCTCCCACGAACAGATCGCTGACGCTGTACTTGAAGTCGTTGCGCGGCGACTCGAACGTGCCGTTGCCGGTTGCGGTGACGTCGGCGAGGCCGGAGAGCGGCGCGCGCGGAAACGTCAGGAACGCCAGCTTGTCGACCGGAATGCGCCGACCGCTGGCGTTGAACGAGTACGTCGAGTCCCACCCGATGAATGCCGCGCCGGTGACGGCGCCGGTATCTTTGATCAGGCTCAGGTTGTCGATCCGGACGCCGGCGCCGTCGAACCGCAGCGCCGATGCCGCTTTCTGAAACGGCTCGCCGTAGGCAAGGCCCTCATCGATTGTCATCGCGCCAAACCCGACGGGCCGCTCGTACTCGCCGGTCAGGTGGAATTCACCCGACAGCAGCCCGGACACCGGATACTCGTCGATCCCGAACGCGTGACGCAGGCTGTCGAGATCGCGGCGCCCGACGCGAATGCGCGCGTTGATCTCCTCGCCGGCGTCCTCACGCGGATAGCCGAGCGCAAACAGTCCGTCGGCGCGGATCTCGGAATCACGCACCCGCACGACGCCGTCGCGCACGTTCACGTACTTGTTCTCGACCACAATCTGCGCGGAACCGTTGCCCCAGAGCGTGTCGAACGCGCGCAGATCCTCGCCGGTGAACAGCCCTTCGACACGCGGCTCGCGGAACGCCCCGGTCATCACACCGTCGAACTCTCCGCGTCCGGCAAACGGCGCCGCGCCGGTCGGCGATCCGAAATCGCTGATGATGCCCGCCAGCACCTGATCGCTTTCCTGCCAGTCGCGGCTCGTCACGTGAAACGGCAGATGCGACTTCGCGCCGTACGCGGTCGTGCCGCCGAACGTCACGTGTGTGCGCTCGGTGGCGAAATGACCCTGATCGATCGTGACGTCATCGGGCCCGTAGCGGTAGATCAGATCAGCGGCGATCGGCAGGTGCGAGACCAGTGGCATCGGCGCAAACGGTCCCCACTCGTGCCGCGCGTGATCGGCGTCGGCGGCGCGCGCCGCGGCGAGTGACGCGACCATCGGCGTCACACCGGGTGGCGGCGCGATCGTCAGCGTGCCCTCCCCGCGATGGTCCGAGAAACGCCCGGAGGGCCAGTCGAGGACGTTGTGCAGCGAGGCCGTGCCCGCGAAGCGCAGTCCCGGGAGTTGCTGGAAGTCGGTGAAACGCGCCAGATCGACGTCGGTCAGCGTGGCGTCGAAATGATGCG
>JAYVMG010000289.1:0-3639 GCA_043759095.1 Acidobacteriota bacterium
TCGTCGGTCCTCGCGGCGGCGTTCGCGGGCGGTCTGTGGCTGGGTCTGACGCAGGCCTGGATTGCAGCGCTGAGCGCGACAGCTGTGTTCGCGCCCGCGGCAGTCCGCTACGCCGGTCAGCTGCCGTTCCTGTACACGCTGGGCGTCCTGTTGTTTCTGCTCTCGCTCGCCGTGCACTATACGCTACTGGCGTTCGAGACGGCGCGGGAGGCCGAGCGGCGTCAGCTCGAACTCGAACTGCTGACGCGGGACGCGGAGCTGCGTGCCCTGCGCGCGCAGATCGATCCGCACTTTCTCTACAACAGCCTCAATTCGATTAGCGCCTTGACGACGAGCGATGCGCCAGGCGCGCGGCGGATGTGCCTGCTCCTTGGCGAGTTCCTGCGCAATACGCTGGACGTGAGCATACGCCAGCGCATTCCGCTGGCCGACGAACTCGCGCTCGCCGAACGCTTCCTCAGTATCGAAGAGGTCCGTTTCGGATCGCGCCTGCAGATCGAGCGGCGCGTCGACGAGGACGCGTCTGCCTGCCTCGTGCCGCCGCTGATCCTGCAGCCGCTGGTCGAGAACGCCATCAGGCACGGTATCGCGCAGTCGCTCGAGGGCGGCGCGATCCGGCTTGATATTGCGCGGCGGAACGAACGCCTCACGATCGTGATCGAGAACCCCTGCGACGCGGACGCGGCCGTCCCGCGGGCCGCAGGCATGGGCCTGGCCAACGTGCGCGGCCGGCTCGAGGCGATGTTCGGCCGTGATGCGAGCATGCACACACGCGTGGAGGCGGGACAGTTTCGCGTCGAGCTGCACCTGCCGGTGATCACCTGATGCGGCTGAAAATTGCGATCGTCGACGATGAGGACCTGGCGCGCGCGGTGGTGCGCGAGTATCTGGCGGGCATGCCCGATGTCGAGATCGTGGCCGAGTGCGCCAACGGATTCGAAGCGGTGAAGGCGGTGTCCGAGTTGCAGCCGGATCTGCTGATCCTCGACGTGCAGATGCCGAAGCTCAACGGCTTCGAAGTGCTCGAACTCGTCGGCCGCGACGTCGCCGTCGTCTTTGTGACGGCGTACGATCAGTACGCGATCCGCGCGTTCGAGGTGCATGCCGTGGATTATCTGCTGAAGCCGTTCGGCGCCGAGCGGCTGGCCGCCGCGATCGATCGCGTGCGCGAGCGGCTCGGCCGTGGCGATCAGCTGCCGGTTCACGACCTGACGGCCGCCGCGCGGCCGGCGCAGGACCACACGCGCCGCGTGCTCGTCCGCGATGGGTCGCGGGTCCACGTGCTGCCGGTCGAGAAGATCGAGTACGTGCAGGCGCAGGACGACTACGTCTGCCTCCGTTGCGAGGGGAAAGAATATTTGAAGGAGCAGACGCTCGGGGAGCTGGAAACGTCACTGGACCCGGCGAAGTTCGTGCGGATCCACCGATCGTTCCTGCTGAATCTGGAGCGTCTGGCGCGCGTCGAACTCGACGAACGCGAGAACCGCGTGGCGATCCTGCACGACGGCCGCCGGCTGCCGATCAGCCGCACCGGCTACACGCGGCTCAACGAGCTGCTCGGAAAGTAGTGCGCGACTTCAAAAAGAAGAGCCCAGGACCGAAGGCGCGCCGCCCCAGCCCTGAGCCCTGAGCCCTAAGCCCTTTTCTTCTTACTAGCTGCCCGGCGTCATGAGATGCGCGGTCGACGTGCCCGCGTCCATGATCCAGACGCCGCCCTGCTTATTGTCCGACGGCAGGCCCGTGGACGCGGTCGTCGCGCCCGGCACGGCGATCGTGATGTGCAGCCGCGTGTGATCCTTGTCGGCGCCGTTCATCGTGTACCACACCGAGCCGTACTCCGGCTTGGCGCGGGTGCCGTCCTTTTCCGCCGCCGCCAGTGCCGCGGCCTTCGCGGGCTTGTCGAGGATCGCTTCGAACTTCTTGTTCTGCGCGATGCGTGGAATGTTGGCGACGCTCGAGCACTGCACGGCGAACGGCTGCTCGCCGGGTTCGCCGGAGCGGTCGTAGCACACCAGGCGGTTGGTGCCGGGCTTCAGTGTGTCGTAGGTGCCGTCGGCCTTGAACTTGATGACCGCGGCGCCTTCCTTCATGTTGCGCGGCGCCGGCATCAGCGCCTTTTCGATGGCTTCCGCCGGCGTTTGCGCGAACGCGCTACCGGATACCGCGACCAGACCGAGGACGAACAGGATCGTACGTTTCATTCGACTAACCCTCCAGTTCAGATTCACGCTTCTCTCACACCATGACTACGAATCAGAAAATATACCGCGACGACGACGAGTAATCCACCGTTGATGCCGATCACCATCGGTGCGCCAATGAGCGTGGCGAAGTAGCCGCTGACCAGGCTGCCGAGCGGCATTCCGCCGCGGAACGCCAGCATGTAGATGCTCATCACGCGCCCGCGCATTTCGTCGGGCGCGATCAGCTGGATGAGCGACGTGACGGTGGAAAACACGATCATCAGCGCGGCGCCGGTAAAGACCAGCAGGATGTCGCTCAGCCACATCACCCGCGACATCGCGAACCCGATGATCAGCAGACCGTAGATCGCCTGGACGATCAGCGCCGTCAGGCCCATGCGGTTGAATTTGCCCAGCCAGGCGATTGTCAGCGCGCCGATGATCGAGCCGAGACCCGAGAACGCGATCAGATGACTGTAGGTGCTGGCGCCCTCGTGAAACACCTGCTGCGCGAACACCGGCAGGAACGTCAGCACTGAGAACCCCAGGAACGTTGTCGCTGCGGCGAGGACGATGAAGGCCTTGAGGCTGGGGTGATGCCGCACGTATGAGAGTCCACTCTGGAGCTCGTCGCGCATGCCTTTGGAGGCCGCCGGCGGGATGTGCTTCACGCGCAGCGCCATCAGCGTGTTGATGACGACGACGAACGACAGTGCATTCAGCGCGAAGCAGGCGTTCATGGCCTGCGGCTCGTTGTAGCCCCACTTGGCAAACACCACCAGCGTGGCGCCGAAGAGCAGCGGTCCGATGACGCGCGCGACGTTGAACTGAATCGAGTTCAGCGCGACGGCGTTGGGCAGATCTTTCTTGTCGACCAGCGACGGGATCAACGACTGATACGCCGGACCTCCGAACGCCTGCGCGAAGCCGGTGATCGAGGACAGCACCAGGATGTGCCAGACCTGCACGACGTGCAGATACATCAGCAGCGCGAGTGCGGCCGAGGTGGCCATCTGCACGTACTGCGAGGCGATCAGCGTCCGCCGGCGATCGCGGCTGTCGGCAAGCACGCCACCGATGAGCGTGAAGAGGATGATCGGCAGCTGCTGGAGGAACGCGTCGAGGCCGAGGTAGAACGGCGAGTGCGTCAGCGACAGCACCAGCCAGTTCTGCGCGACGATCTGCATCCACGTGCCGATGCTCGAGGTGCAGGCGCCGAGCCACTGTACGCGGAAGTCGCGGTAGGTGAACGCCGCGAACATCCGGCGCGTCGTGCGCACGCCAAGGGACGCGGGCGCGGCCGTGGTGGCGGCCTCGGCGGTAGTGGTCGCTGACGCGTGGATGGGTTCAGCCAAAGAAAAAGGGCTAAGGGCTCAGGGCTAAGGGTTTAGGGCTAAGGGTTTACGGTCAAGAGTTAGGGTTACTAATTTACATCACTTGATCCCGCGTAGGGCCT
>JAYVMG010000290.1:0-3629 GCA_043759095.1 Acidobacteriota bacterium
CAGCAGCGACGCGCCGACCGCCGAGGCGAGCGCGGCCGCGGATCCGCCGCCCGGCGTCGGATCGGAAGAACTGAATGAGGTCAGGAGATCGCGAAGGGATTGGTCGGTCAGAGCCATGCGTTTTCAAAGGATAACGGAGTGGACAGAGGAAACGGGATCACACGGAGAAACGAAGCAACGGAGAACGAACGGAGGACGCAAGCTGCAGCGCGCGACAGACCCGCGGAGCGGGTCTTACAACGAAAAGAACGCCGAAAACGCAAACCCACAAACCGGTAGCCGTTTGTGTTTTCGACGTTCTTTTTGTTGTGTGCCGGGCCGGCTAGCCGGCCCGCTGTCGCGCTCGGCGCTCCGTTGCACTTCTCCGTTCCTCTGTTTCTTCGTGTTCAACCGTTACCTTCGCACCCTCAGCTCCCCACACCACGCGTCCGCGCTTCACCACGGCTCGTATCGTATCCGCCCCGACGCGGATCAGATTGATCGCCGGACCGTGCACAATCACCGCGTCCATCTGTTTTCCCGGTTCGAGGCTGCCGATCCGATCCTGGCGATCGAGCGCGCAGGCCGCGTTGATCGTGGCGGCGACGAGCGCCTCCTCGAATGTGAGGTGCATGCCGAAACAGGCGAGCGTCATCGCGAACGGCATTGACGGGGAAAAGCCGGCGCCCGGGTTGACGTCGGTGGCCAACGCGACCGCGACGCCACGTTCGATCAGCATGCGCGCCGGCGCGAATCGTCCCAGCTTCAGATAGAACGACGCGATCGGCAACAGCGTGGCGACGACGCCGGCGGCAGCAAGGCCGTCGGCGCCTGCCTCGTCCACGAAGATCAGATGATCGGCCGAGCGCGCACCAACCGCGGCAGCAACCGTGGATCCGCCGCTGGCGCCGAGTTCATCTGCATGAATGCGCGGCTTGAGTCCCGCGGCGCGACCCGCCTCGAGGATCTCGCGTGACTCCTCCGGTGTGAACACGCCCGTTTCGCAGAACACGTCGCACCATTCGGCAAGCTGCTCCTGCGCGACGGCCGGAATCATTTCCCTGATGATCAGGTCGACGTACGCGCGCCGGCGATTGCGGTACTCGGTCGGCACGTCGTGCGCGCCCATGAAGGTGGGTGAGAGCTCGACGTCATGCGTGGCCGAGAGAGCGCGCACGGTGCGCAGCATCTTCATCTCGCCTGCGGTGGTGAGCGCGTAGCCGCTCTTGGCTTCACAGGTCGTCGTTCCGCAGCGGAGCATCTCGTCGAGACGAATCCGCGTGTCGGCGGCGAGCGCGTCTTCGCTCGCGGCGCGCGTGGCGACCACCGTTCCGAGGATTCCGCCGCCGTCGGCCGCGATCTGCGCATAGGTCGCGCCAGCCAGCCGCCGGCGAAGCTCCTCGCGCCGGTCGCCGGCAAAGACCACATGCGTGTGCGGATCGACAAAGCCAGGCACGACCGCTCCGCCGTGCGCATCGACGAGGACGGCGTCCGGCGTGAGCTCGACCTCGATCGCCAGCAGGCTTTCGAAGCCGACAAAGACGATCCGGCCCTGGTACGAGGCGATCGCCGCGCGGGGCACGGCCCGCGCGTCCGCCTGACGCCGCCCGATGCGCGGTGCGGGCCCGGCGCAGGTGAGGATCTCCGAGGTGTTGTGGATCAGGAAGTCGGCGAGCACGCGAGTCTGATCGGGGGTCACCCGACGATCTTGCGGGTCGGGTGCGCGTCGGAGATGTCGATCGGCTCGGCGAGCCGCGGCCGGTGCAGCAGGATCTTTTCGTCGCGTTCGCGCGCTTCCTGCTCGCGCACGAACTCGAGCGTGTTCTGCAGCGTCGAGATGTGCGCCTCGATCGAGATTTCGACGTCCTTGCGCTTCAGTTTGAGGCCGTCGATTTCGCGCTGGATGTCCTCGAGCCGCGCCTGCGTCCTCTCGAGCAGCAGGTCGGAGCGGCCCTCGGCTTCGCGAATGATCCGCCGCGCTTCCAGCTCCGCATTCGCCTTGATGTCGTCCGAGAGCTTCTGGGCGGTCATCAGCGTGTTCTGGAGGTTCTGCTCGTGCTCGCGATGACCGCTGAGCACGCCTTCCATGCGCATCAAATCCTGACGGAGCCGGTCGGTTTCGCGCAGGGCCTGCTCGTAGTCGTCGGCGACCGCGGCGAGGAACGAGGCGACCTCAACGGGGTCAAAACCGCGGAACGCCTTGCGAAAACGCTGCTGGCGAAGGTCGAGTGGGCTGACATTCATGGTTGATCGTTCTCCCCGCTCATCTTTATCGGACAGTGCGGGTCGATTCGACATAGCGGGATCAAACATAGGTCCGGCCTCCAAAAATCGCCGTTCCCACGCGCACGAGGGTGGCGCCCTCCTCGACAGCCACCTCGAAGTCGTGGCTCATGCCCATGGACAGCTCCTGAAGCATGGATGCATCCACACCCCGTGCCAGGAGACGATCCCGGACGTCGCGGAGCGCACGGAAATATGGGCGCGCGTCTTCGGGGTCGTCAACGGCCGGAGGGATGATCATCAGCCCGACCACGCGGCAGGCACGCGCCGATCGGGCGGCGTCGAAGATCGCCGTCAGTTCGTCCTCGCGTACCCCGTGCTTGGTCACTTCCCCCGCGAGGTCCACCTGCGCGAGCAGGTCGATCCGGCGTCCCGCCGCCTGCGCCGCTTCGTCGAGCTTCTCGACGAGGGCTGGACCGTCGATCGAATGGACGAGGTCGAAGCGCCCGGCCTTCTTCGCCTTGTTCGACTGCAGATGCCCGATCAAATGCCAGCGCACGGCCAGATCCATCGTCTGGTCCATCTTGATGAGCGCGTCCTGGACTTTGTTTTCGCCGAAGTCGATCTGACCGGCGTCCGCTGCCGCGCGGACGTAGTCAACGGGGAATGTTTTCGAAACGGCGATGAGGCGGATGGAGGAGGGATCGCGTCCGGCCCGGCCGGCCGCCCGCGCGATGCGCGCGCGAACGTCCGTCAATCGGGCACGGAGCGCAACGGAATCGATCACTACTTCTTCAGCGAACCCAGGATTCCCTTCGCCGTTGGCGCGTTCGGTCCCGTCGGCGCGAGCTTCAGATACGTCTCGAATTCGGTGGCTGCAGCCACGAGGTTGCCTTCGTTCACGAGCGCCATGCCGAGCTGGAAGTGCGCTTCCGCGTGATCCGGTTTCGCCGCGACCGCGCCCTCGAACTGCTTCTTCGCCTCGGGGATTTTTCCGGCGTTCCAGAGGATGACGCCCTGGTTGAACATCGCGTCCGCGTTGCCGCCGGCCATCGCGCCTGGCGCGCTGCCGCTCAACGCCATCGCTTTCTCGCTCGCCGTGGCCGCCAGGTCGAACTTGCGGGTCGCGTTGTACACGTTGGCCAGGCCGCTGTAGGCCTCGGCGTAATCGGCCTTGAGCTCGATAGCCCGCTTGTACGCCGCTTCAGCCTTGTCGTAGTCCTTCTTCGACGATTCAGAGAACGCGATGTTGTAGTAGCAGTCGAAGCAGTTCGGGTTCAGTTCCGCCGCCGCTTGAAAGGCCGTGATTGCGGCGTCGTGATTTCCCGCGCGGCTCGCGGTCACACCTTCTTCGAACGCCTTCTTCATCGCCGCCGATTTCGCGGCGGCTTCCGGGGACAAGCCGGCCGGAGTACCCGGGGCGCCTC
>JAYVMG010000291.1:0-9652 GCA_043759095.1 Acidobacteriota bacterium
ATGATCGCCACGTTCGAGGACGATCGGCAGGCGGTGATGGCGAAGCTGGTGTTGACCGCCGCGGATACGACCGCCGGCAGCATGCTGCTCCAAGGCGCCGCTCTGGCGGGTGAGACCATTCGAGCCACCGGTACGCTCTTCTCGGCGATCGTGATCGTCTCGGCGACGGGCGCCGACGCCAGCCGCAATCCGCCTGATGAGATGCTGGCGGCCGTGGTGGACAGCAGCGCGATCCTCCACGTGATCGCCAATCGTTCGCAGGCGCCCGCCAACGGCGGTCTGCGCCCGGGCGCGGCGTTGCGCACCCTCGCGGAGCAGACGCGCGGCGAGTACACCACCATCTACTCGGCGGGCTCGTATCAGGCGGCGCTCGATCGCCTCGCCGATCGGCTGACGAGCGAGATGATGATCGAGTACCTCGTGCCGGTGGGATCGAAACCGATCGACGTCAAGGTCGGCGTGCATCTGGTGGGCGCGAAAGTGCGAGGACTCGGCGTCGCGCCGCGATAAGCATGGAGAAAAAACCGGAGAGCACGCAAAAATCGCAGAGAAAACATTTCTCGGCGACCTCCGTGATCTCGGCGGTTTTTTCCGTCGTTGTGATCGCCGTCGGCGGTTGGCTCTGGTTCATGAACTCGGCGGCGCCCGCCATGGCTTCCGGCGCCTGTCGCGGCTGCAACGTCCTGCTGGTCACGATCGACACGCTGCGTCTCGATCGCGTGGGCGCCTTCGGCGGACGGCCGGGTCTCACACCAAATCTGGATCGCCTCGCCGCTGACGGTGTGCGCCTGACGCGCGCGTACAGCTCCGCGCCGCTGACGCTGCCTTCACACGCGTCGATCATGACGGCCGTCTCGCCGCCGGTGCATGGCCTCCGCGCGAACGGGCTGTTCCGGCTGGGTCCGCAACTGCCCACGCTGGCAACCGTGCTGAAAAGCGCGGGCTACCGGACGGGCGCGTTCGTCGGCGCCTTCGTCCTCGACGCGCGCTTCGGCCTGAACCGCGGCTTCGACGTCTACGACGATCGGTATGGCGAAAAGGCGGTCGGCGATCCCGCCGAAAGCGCCGAACGGCGGGCAGAGGATGTGGTGCGGCCGGCGGCCGACTGGATCATCAAGGGCTTAGGGCTCAGGGCTCAGGGCTTACAAAACGCCGACTCGCAGGCCTCCGTGGCCTCTCAGCGCTCAGCCATAAGCCCTAAGCCCTGGTTCGCCTGGGTCCACCTCTACGATCCCCATGAACCCTACCGGGCTCCCGAGCCGTACGCGTCTCAGCACGAGCCCTACGACGCGGAGGTGGCGTATGCCGACGCCATGCTCGGCAAGCTTCTCGCGGATCTGCGTGCAGCGGGCCAGCTCGATCGCACGCTGGTGATCGTCGCGGCCGATCACGGCGAAAGCCTCGGTGAACACGGTGAGCGGACGCACGGCGTCTTTGTTTACGACGTCACGATGCGCGTGCCGTGGATCATCTGGAAAGGGGCTGGGGGCTCGGGGCTCGGGGCTGGACGGTCGTCGGACGCGCTGGTGCGGCTGATCGATCTCGCGCCGACGACGCTCGATCTCGTCGGCGTGGGCCTGCCGGCAACGTTCGAGGGACGGTCGGTGATCCCGTCGGTGGCAGGCACGCGCGACGAAGCGCCCGCGTACCTCGAGGCGATGGACGCCAACCTCACGCGTAACTGGGCGCCGCTGACGGCTGTCGCGACGCGCGATTACAAGCTGATCGATCTGCCGACTGCTGAGCTCTACGATCTGCGATCGGATCCCCACGAGACCGCCAATCTGTTCGAGCGCGAGGGCGAGCGGGCGCGCACCTTCGAGTCGCTGCTGCGCGGCGTCGCCGCATCGTTTGAATTGCGCGGATCGGCGGCTGAAAAGACCACGCTGAACGCCGACGCCAGGCAGCGGCTGCAGGCGCTCGGCTACGTGACGTCGAGCGCCGAACCTGGCGCGCGCGTGTTCGGCGACGCCGACGATCCGAAGACGATGATCGGCCCAGCCGAGGAGCTCAACCGCGCTCTGGCGGCTTTCAACGCGGGATCCCGCGCCGACGGCATGGCGGCGGTCGCCGCGATCGCCAAGGCCCATCCTGGGTTCGCGACGGCGTCAGGAATTTTTGCGTCGATGCAGCGCACCATCGGCAATCTGCCCGGCGCCATCGCGACGCTCGAAGATCTGGTCCAACGCAATATCGCGGACCAGAGCGTGATGCTGGTGCTGGCTGGTTATCTCCAGGAACAGGGCGCGCTCGACCGCTCAGCCGCGCTCCTGCATGCGATCGTCGCCGCGCACCCCGACTACGCCGAGGCCTACAACTCGCTCGGGGTCGTCAGTTCGCGACAAGGGCGCCACCCGGAGGCCCGAGCGGCGTTTCGTCGAGTGCTCGAACTCGATCCGACATCGACCGAGGCATACGAGAACCTTGGCGTTGACGAATTCGGCGCGGGCGAACTGGACGCGGCCGCCACGGACCTACTGCACGCGCTGGCGCTCAATCCCAACCTGCCGGGCGCGCACAACGCGCTGGCCGCGGTGTACATGCGGCAGGGTCGCCAGGTGGACGCCATCGCGGCGTGGAAAACGGCCGTGCGGCTCGACCCGCGACTGTTCGACGCGCTTTACAATCTCGGCGTCGCACTGGAGGAAGCCGGCCGGAAGGACGAGGCGCGGCCGTACCTGGTACGCTTCGTCGACGAGGCGCCGCACGACCGCTATGGTCCGGACATCGTGAAACTCAAACGGATATTGGCCCGCTGAATGGAGATCCATCCGGCGCAGACCTGCCGGCCGTATGCGGCTGTTCGCGGACGCCTGGTGATTGGCGCACTGTGCGCGGCCGCCGCGGCCTGCGCGGCGCCACGGCGGGATCTGCCGAACCAGCGCGTTCAGCACGCGGCGCTGCGCGGCAGTAACGTCCTCGTGGTCACCATCGACACACTGCGCGCGGACCGGGTCGGCGCGTACGGCGGAGGGCGGCTCACTCCGGCGATCGACCGGCTCGCCGCGTCGGGCATCCGCTTTTCGCGCGCGTACTCACATGTGCCGTTGACGCTGCCCGCACACACGTCGATCTTCACGGGCCTGACACCCGCGACCCACGGCGTGCATGACAACGGCGCGGCCGGCGTCGAGTCGCACGTGCCGACACTGGCGGAGCGGCTGCGCGCCGCCGGCTATCGCACGGCCGCGTTCGTCGGCGCGTTCGTGCTCGACGCACGCTTCGGCCTGAACCGCGGGTTCGATGTGTACGACGATCACATCGGCGGCGGAGGTGGACCGATCGACTTCGCCTTCGCCGAACGACCCGCCGATCGGGTGACGAAGATCGCCAGCGACTGGATTCTCGGTCCCGCCAGCCGCCAGCCGCCGGTCCCCAGTCCCTGGTTCGCCTGGGTGCATCTCTTCGATCCGCATGCGCCGTATCACGCCCCCGAACAGCGCGCCGCCGACCCGTACGACAACGAAGTGGCGTTTGCCGACGCCCAACTCGGCCTGCTGCTCGACCGACTTCGTGTGGCGGGCCAGCTCGATCACACCCTCATCGTGGTACTCGCCGACCACGGCGAATCGCTCGGCGAGCATGGGGAGACGACCCACGGGTTGTTTGCGTACAACGCGACGCTCCACATCCCGTTGGTCATCTCCATGCCGTCGTTGGAGCCGCAGGTCGTCGACGCGCCCACCGCCCAGATGGACGTCATGCCGACCATCCTCGATCTCCTCGGCCTCGACGCGCCGACGACGATCGAAGGACGCTCACTCGTGCATGCCATCCGCGGCGAAACCATGCCAGCCCGGCCCATCTACTTCGAGGCACTCGACGCCTACCTCACCAGAAGCTGGGCGCCGTTGACAGGGGTGATCGACGGCGACTGGAAATACATCGACCTGCCGGAGGCTGAGCTCTACGACCTGGTGAACGATCCGAACGAGCAGCGCAACGTGATTGCCCGCCAGTCTCAGCGCGCGGCGGCTCTCCAGCAGACGGTCGAGCGATGGCGCCCGGCGGGGCGAGCGGTGGCGCGTTCGTCGCCGTCGCTCGACCCCGATGCCGCAGCCCGGTTGCGCGCGCTCGGCTACGCGAGCGTGCAGGTGTCGCCGCCGATCGGCCGGGTGTTCGGCGTCGCCGACGATCCGAAGCGGCTGCTCGATCTCGATCGGCGTTACACCCAGGCTCTCACACTGACCGGCGCACGTCAGTACGACGAGGCCGTCCACCTTCTGCAATCAGTAATCGCCGAGCGCCCTGATTTCACGCTGGCCTACACCAATCTGGCGTCCGTGTTGATCGAAAGCGGCCGGCCGCGCCAGGCGATGGCGCCGCTCGAAGCGGCCCTTCGGCGCGGACTAACGGCGCCGGAGATTCCCGCGCGCCTCGGCGCTGCGTATCTCGCCGCCGGTGAACCCGGTCAGGCCGTCCGGGTGCTCGAACCGCTCGCCGCCCGCCGCGAGGCCCCGCTCGAGGCCCTGAACACCCTCGCGATCGCGCTATCGGAGGTCGGACAATTCGACCGCGCGCGACCGTGGCTTGCACGCGTCCTGGAAAAATCTCCCGGATCGGCGACGACGTGGAACAACCTGGGCTTGCTCGAGATGGGCGCGCGGCGATTGGGCGACGCGGCGGCGGCCTTCGGGCGCGCCGTGGCGATCGACCCTGCGTTCGCGCAGGCATGGCAGGGACTCGGGGCGGCGCAGGCGGCGTCGAATCCGGACGCGGCAATCGCCGCGTGGCAACGGGCGGTGGCGCTGCGGGCGGATGATTACGATCTGCTGTTCAATCTGGCCGTGCTGCTGCATCAGCGCGGCCGCAACCAGGAAGCGCGCCCCTACATCGAGCGCTTCATCGCCACCGCGCCGCCGGCGCGCTACGCGGCCGACATTGCGACGCTGCGGAGCTGGCTGAAATAAAAAAGCGCCGGGCGGTTTCGAACCGCCCGGCGCTTCACCTACCCAAACCGTCCGGCTGGCGCCGGACGCGATCGTCGACTAGAAATCGAACCGCACGCCGAGCTGGAGCGTCCGCGGATCGAGCGTCGAGATGATCTGATTGTAGCTGGTGCCGTTGAGCAGGTTGAAGTTGGTCACGGCGTTCGAGTTCGTCACGTTGAACGCATCGAACATACCAGTGACCCTGTAACGACCGATCTTGAACGCCCTGTCGACACGGAAATCGAGGATGGGCACCGTGTCCGACCGGTTGTCGCTGATGTTCTGATCGTAGAAGCGCGTCGCGCCCGCGTTGGGCAGCGACAGGGCGATCACCCTCGAGTACGCGTAGCCACTCTGCGCGCGGAAGTTCGTTGCGACGCCGATGTCGTACTTGAACACGTAGCGCGCGATGGCACGGCCCTGCCAGTTCGTGCTCTGCTGGCGGTTCGACACCGCCGGGTTCACGTTCTGGAAGTAACCGATCGGAAGCGGATCGGAGTTGAGCGGGCTGGCGCTCGGACTGATGGTGGTCGTGTTGCCCTGCGTGCCGCCGCGCAGCTCGTCGCGCCACTGGTAGTCGAAGCTGCTCTGAATGAACAGCCCGGTACCGAACCGCTTGTTGAACGCGAACTGCAGCGTGTCGTACTTGTAGCTGCCGTCCGGGATGTTGTCGATGACGTTGACCGGCGACAACCCTGCTGGGATGTCCAGTAAGTTATAGCTGGTCTTCCCGGTCGTGCCGTTCACGAAGTCGGCGGTGTTAACGGTGACGACCGTCGGAATCGTGAATTTGCCTTCACGCGCGGCGTTGATCGTGCCGAACTCGTTCGCGGTCTTCTTTCGCACGTAGGCCACGCGAACCGAGGATTCACCCCAGAACTGCCGTTCGATCGACAGATCGTATTCGTCCGCGTAGGGCTTCTTCATGTCCGGGTTGATGGTCGTCGACGTGCCGCCCGAGGAGCTAACCAGCAGCCCGAGCTCGGACGGACCGTCATACTTGCGGTTCCCGTTCTGGTCGAGGAACTTGAACGTCTTGAAGTTGGCGCCGCCGGGATTGAGGTTGGTGAACGCGTCGGCGTAGTTGTAATAGTACCGGCCGTAGAACGCCTTGAGCACGGTGTTGCCCTTGCCGGTGACGTCGTAGCTGAGGCCGAGGCGCGGCGCGATCGCATTACGCGTGAAAATCGGCTGCCCGGTGGTTGCCTGCGCGACAAACATCGGCTGCCCCGCGAGCGGGCCGCTGGATGCGGTCAGCACGTCCTTGAGAATCGGATCGCGCTGGCCGTCCTGATAGTACGGCCGCTGATAATCCCATCGTACGCCGCCGGTGATCGTCACGCGGTTGGTCGGGTTCCAGCGATCCTGGGCGTATCCGGCATACCGCTGATTGCGATCGTTCGCGCCCTTCCAGCTGGATCCGAGCGTCGAATTCTCGCCGGCATCGACGAATCGGATCTCGTTGGAGGCGCCGTTCAAGTCGCGATACTGAGTTGGACCCGAGCGGCCGTCAATGGCGTACTTGGAGATGTCGAGCACGTACTCGAAGCCGACCTTGAGATCGTGGCTGCCCATCGCGTTCGGCACGTAGTAGGTGGACTGCGCGCTGACTTGCGGCTTCTGCCGGCCGAGGTCGAACGCATTCCACGCCGCACCGCTCGTGAAGTTGGTGCCCGTATCGAAACGCGGAGGGGTCGTTTTGTAGTCGGCCTTCACGCCAAGCGGGAAGTCGTATCCGAACAGATTGACCTTCACGTCGGTGAAGAGACGGTTGTTCCACACGCGCTGGTGCTCGCCCTTGTATACCCACGACACGCTATCCTGAGGCTGGGCCGCTTCCGGCGACACCAGCGTCGACAGGCCGCGGTTCGGCTTCTGCTTGCGGCCCC
Source organism: Acidobacteriota bacterium (assembly GCA_043759095.1). GTDB lineage: Bacteria > Acidobacteriota > Vicinamibacteria > Vicinamibacterales > CAVVIG01 > CAVQFC01. Next base: position 6,821 of record JAYVMG010000291.1, read on the forward strand.
ACTGGAAGTAGCCGACCACGGTGTCGTTCTTGGACGCCTTGATCGTTTCCTTGGTCGTGTAGTTGTCGAACACGCCGAGGTCGGTGGCGATGGCGCGCGACACTCCCGAGATCTGCTTGTCGATCTTGAAGTGGTTGTAGGCGCCGAAGAACCAGACCTTGTCGGTCTTGATCGGGCCGCCGAGATCCGTGTGCCCCTCCCAGAACTTGATGTTCGGTTGGCCGGTGTAGCCGCGGGTCGTCAGGGCCGCGCTCGTGTTGTCGCCCACGAACGATTCCTGCTGGTAGGTGAGGTTGTTGAGCATCTTGAACTTGTTGCCGCCGCTCTTGATCGTGTTCACGACCGCCGAGCCTGGCGTGTTCATCTCGACGTCGCCGCCGGCCGCGGCCACCGCGACTTCTTCGTTCGAGAAGAAATCTGCATAGAAACCGGCGCCGCCCGTGCCCTCCGTCGTATCGACGCCGTCATTCAGGACGCGATTCTGACCGCGGATGCCGAAGCTCTCGTAGCCGGTCTGCTGGCTCTTGTGACTGCCGCCCACGTCGAAGCCGTTCATGCGCACGCCCGATGCCTGGCCGAGCACGGCCCAAACGTCGGTCGCCGTTGGGACACCGACCAGCTTGTCCGCGGTGAAATCGGTGCCGACCTTCGACGACTGCATGTCGACGACGGGCGACACACCGGTCACCGTGACCGACTCCTGCAGCGTGGCCACCTGAAGCTGTCCGTCGATGGTCAGAATCTGACCAAGCCCGAGGACGATGTTCCCACGCTTGAATGCCTGGAAACCCGCGAGCTCGAACGTAAGCTCGTACGGGCCTGAGGGAAGCGATGCGATCGAGTAGGTCCCGTCGCTTTCCGACACCACACTGCGCGTGCCGATGAGCGCCGGCGATTTCGCCGTCACGGTCACGCCCGGCAGGACGCCGCTCTGCGCGTCTTTGATGGTCCCGGTCAGCCGGCCCTGATCAATCTGCGCTGTCGCCGAGGTCGCAACGGCACAGAACGCCGCGACCAGCATCATCATCCGCAAGGCAATCTTCATGAACGCCCTCTCCTTTTGAAACACGCGCACTGTGCAGTCACCGTGCGCTTCTGAAACTAGTAGTGCAGTACGAGCAGCAAACCCCATGCTCGACCTTTAAGCTGGGGAGGTTAACACCGAAGGTAAGCCTAAACAATGAGTTAGGATGAAAATTAGCGATTACAAAAAGAGATAAGAGTCGCAGATCCAACGTTCTGGATGTTTGGAATCCGGGCTGTCGGATTTAGGAAGCCGCCGGACGGTTAGTTCCGACGGCTCTCGACCTGCTTGAGGGCTTCGTCGATCAGCCGCTCGTTGTCTTCCTTGGAGAGGCTCCGCTGAATGATCTTGGATGCGATCATCACGGACAAATCAACCGCCTCGCGCCGGATCTGATCGAGCGCACGGCTCGTCTCGAGTTGAATCTGCCGCTCGGCGTTCTTGACGATGTGGTCGGCCTCGGCGCGCGCCTTCGCGCGGATTTCTTCCCGAAGCCGATCACCGTCGGACCGGCTCTGAGAAATGATCGCCTCGGCATCCACGCGGGCGCGCTGGATGATGTGGCCCGACTCGGCGTTCAGTCGTTCGAGCTCCACCTTCGCCTGCTGTGCATCGTCCAGCGATTTACGAATCGCATTCTGACGCGTCTCGAGCGCCTCGAGCAGCGGGCCCCACGCGAGCTTCTTCAGCCCCCACAGCAGGAGCAGGAAGGTGACGATCGTCCAGATGAACAGCCCGGGATCGGGCTGGACCAACGGATTCATGACGCGTTATCCCTTCGGGCCCATGATCAGCACGAGGAACGCGAACACTTCCGCCAGAATCGCCACGCCTTCGAGCAGGAAGAGCGGCAGGTTGATGGCGGCGGTGATCTTGTCGGCGGCGCTCGGCTGCCGCGCGATGCTCTCCGCGGCGGCGGCGGCGAACTTGCCAATGCCGAGCGCGGCTCCGATCACGATCATGCCGAGCCCGATGGCGACGCCGAACAAGTGAATATTGGCCATTTCCTCAAATCCTCCGTTGTGTGTCTAGTGATGAACGTGAATGGCCATGCCCACAAACACGGCCGTCAACAGCGTGAATACATATGCCTGCACGAGAACGACGATCACTTCCAGCAGCGAGATGCCCGCGGACAGCGGCAGCGTCAACACCCCGGCGCCGATGCCGACCGCCCCGCCGCCAATCTCGGCGAACAGGAACGTCAGCGACAGCAGCGCAAGAATCGCAATGTGCCCGCCCGTCATGTTCGCCGCAAGTCGCATCGTGAGCGCGAACGGCTTGACGAACATGCCCATGATTTCGATCGGGATGAGCAGGATGTAGATCGGCCAGGCCAGCCCGGGCGGCACCAGATTCATCCAGTGCTTCACGACGCCGTGCGCCTTCGTGCCGGCGATGATGATCGCGCCGAACGTGATCGTGGCCAGCGCCGCGGTGACGTTGTAGTTCGCGGTCGCCGTCGTGCCGCCGTGCATCAGGTGCTTGACGAGCGACTCCTCACCCGTGTGGAGCACAAAGTGATCGAGCAGGCCGAGCACGTCGAAGATCGGGATCAGACCGATGGCGTTGGCGGTGAAGATGAAAAACGCCAGCGTCAGCAGCAGCGGCGCCCACGTGCTGACCCACTTCTTGCCGACGTTTGGCTGCACGATCTCGTCGCGGATGAATACGACCACCGCTTCGAGCGCGTTCATGAATCCGGACGGAATCAGGCGGTCCTGCTTCAGGTAACGCCGCACCGCCCAGCTCAGCACGACCAGCAGGAGCGCAGCGACCACCCACAGCATCATGACGTGCTTGGTGAC
>JAYVMG010000292.1:0-9650 GCA_043759095.1 Acidobacteriota bacterium
CACACAGGTGAAAGCGTTCGGCGTGGACTACACGACGCTGCTGGCCGGTATCCGCCTCCGCGCCGGCTCACCGCGCATCGTCATTCTGAATCTGCCCAACGCCGCGGGCCTGCCGTTTCTGGCCGGCGCCTCGCTCGCGCAGCGTCAGTCGGCGCAGCGCGCCGCCGTCGGCATGACCACCACTGTGGTGAATCCGCTCGCTTCGTCGTCGGTCAGCGTCATCGATCTGATGTGCGACGCGCGCAGCTACGTCGCGTCCAACTACGCGTCGGATGGACTGCACCCGAACGACGCCGGCTACGCGTTCATCGCGGGCGAAGTGGTGAAGGCGATCACCCGCGCCACGTATCCCTCGACGCAGAGCAGCTGCACCGGTATGACCATCGTTCCCGCATCGTGACATTCGCCGACGCACTCATCCGCCTCGACGCCGGCCTTCGACGAGAACTACCAGGGCCGGCGGCGCAGGCGCGGCTCGCGCCGGCGCCTCGCAGGGCCTGGCCCAAGAGCAACGCCGCGCGCATCCGCGACGCCGCTGGACTGATCCTCGTGTTCCCAAAAGAAGGAACCGCTCCGCGGGTTCTTCCGAATCGTGATCAGGCGCACATCATCCTGACGGTGCGGGCCGACACGCTCGGGCGCCATGGCGGCCAGGTGTCGCTGCCTGGCGGCGTTGTCGATCCCGGTGAAACATTCGAACAGGCCGCGCTGCGCGAGGCGCACGAGGAAGTGGCGCTTCCGCTCGACGATGTGCGGGTGATGGGCGCGCTGACGCCGCTCGACATTCCGGTCAGCGGCTTCCGGCTGCACCCGATCGTCGCATCGCGGCAGACGCAGCCGTCCCTGACCGCCGCGGACGGCGAAGTCGCGCGTATTCTCGAGATCGCGATCGAGGATCTGATGAACCCGCATCACCTTGTCACGACGAAGCGCGCGCGCGACGGCTTCGTGCTGTCAGTGCCGGCCTTCCAGATCGCCGGCGTCGAGATCTGGGGCGCGACCGCCATGGTGCTGGCGGAATTTCTGGCGCTGCTCGGGTGGCCCGATCCCCAGCGCGCGTGATCTGAATTCCCTGCACGATCTGCACAGCTCGCCATGCACGCCGTCCATTGGGACGAAATTGTCGCAATCTTGACGTCGCTTGATTGCACAACGCGCACGCTTTTTGGGATAATGCCGAGTCGTTTTAGATACCGTTCTTAAGGGGGCGCCGCGATGGGTTCGAGAGTGCTCGGTGAAGCAATCAGTTCGATTCGCGATTGGTCCGTCACGGAAGCCAAGGAGCCGCGGATTCCGCGGCCGGCCGAGGCGTTCGGCAGCTTGGTATTCAGCGACGAAGTCCAGCAGACGCGTCTCCCGAAACCGGTCTACCACGCATTGCGGCGCACGATGACGCACGGCGAGCCGCTCGATATGTCCGTCGCGGACGCGGTCGCCTCCGCGATGAAAGAGTGGGCGGTCGAACACGGCGCCACACACTACACGCACTGGTTTCAGCCGCTCACCGGCATCACCGCCGAGAAACACGACTCGTTCCTGTCGCCGACCAGCGACGGCAAAGCCGTGCTCGAGTTCTCCGGCAAGGAACTGGTCCGCGGCGAGCCGGACGCGTCGAGCTTTCCGTCGGGCGGGATGCGCTCGACATTCGAAGCGCGCGGCTACACGGCGTGGGATCCGACGAGCCCGCCGTGGCTGCTCCGCAGCGGGTACGAGACCACGCTCGTCATCCCGACCGCCTTCGTCAGCTGGACTGGTGAAGCGCTCGACAAGAAGACACCGCTGCTGCGCTCGATGGAAGCGCTGTCGAAGCAGGCGGTGAGGGTCCTCAAGTTGTTCGGCTCGACCGCGGAACGCGTCGTGACGACCTGCGGCCCCGAGCAGGAATATTTCCTGATCGATCAGTACTTCTACCTGTCGCGACCGGATCTGATCAATGCCGGCCGTACGCTGTTCGGCGCCAAGCCGCCGAAGGGCCAGGAACTCGAGGATCAGTACTTCGGCGCGATTCCCGACCGCGTCATGGCGTTCATGTCCGAGGTCGAGACCGAACTCTACAAGGTCGGCGTGCCGGTGAAGACGCGCCACAACGAGGTGGCGCCGAGCCAGTACGAAATCGCGCCCGTGTTCGAGAACGCGAACGTCGCCACGGATCATCAGATGATGATGATGGAGACGCTCAAGCGCTCCGCGCCGAAGTTCGGCCTCGCGTGCCTGCTGCACGAGAAGCCGTTTGCCGGCGTCAACGGTTCGGGCAAGCACCTCAACTGGTCGATGAGCGACGACCAGGGAAACAATCTCCTCGGGCCCGGCGCGAACACGCACGACAACGTGCAGTTCCTCGTGTTCTGCACCGCCGTGATTCGCGCGGTCAACCGCTGGCAGGGCCTGTTGCGCGCCAGCATCGCCAGCGCGGGCAACGACCATCGCCTCGGCGCGAACGAAGCGCCGCCGGCGATCCTGTCGATCTTCCTCGGCGACATGCTCACCGACATCTTCGAGCAGATCGAGAAGGGCGGCGCGAAGTCGACCAAGGACGGCGGCATGCTCGACACCGGCGTCCTCGTGCTGCCGAAGCTGCCGCGCGACGCGGGCGATCGCAACCGCACCAGCCCGTTCGCCTTCACCGGGAACAAGTTCGAGTTCCGCGCGGTGTCGTCCAATCAGAGCATCGGCTACCCGAACATCGTCCTCAACCTCGCGGTGACCGAGTCGATCGACTACATCGCCACGGAACTCGAGAAGGCGGTCAAGGGCGGCAAGACGCTGAACCAGGCGGTGGCGCTGCTGCTGCCGAAGGTGATCAAGGAGAACAAGCAGATCATCTTCAACGGCAACGGCTACTCGAAGGAGTGGGAGAAGGAAGCGGCGAAGCGCGGCCTGCTCAACCTGAAAAACACCGTCGACGCGCTGCCGCAGCTGGTCACCAAGGACGCCATCAAGCTGTTCGAGACTTACAAGATTCTCAACGAGCGTGAGCTGCACGCGCGCTACGAGATCATGGTCGAGACCTATAACAAGACCGTGAACGTCGAAGGTCAGCTGATGGTGCTGATGGCGAACCGCTACATCCTGCCGGCGGCGTTCGAGTACCAGAAGGACGTGGCCCAGAGCGTGGCGGCGGTGAAGTCGGCGGGCGGCACGTCCGTGGAGGGCAAGAAGATGCTCAATGGGCTGACCAAGCTCGTCGACGAGTTCAAGCGCCGTACCGACAGGCTCGCAAAGACGCTCGAACACGAGGGCGCCTCCGCGGAGAAGCACGCGAAGCACTTCCGCGACGTCGTCGTGCCGGCGATGTCGGCGCTGCGCGAAACGGGCGACCAGCTCGAAGTCGTCATCCCGCACGAAACGTGGCCGCTCGCGACCTACCGCGAGATGCTGTTCATCAAGTAGCGCGGGAGACGCGGGCAATCCGATCGCTACGTGAAGAGATCCCCGGCGAGGTATTTCAGGCCGCTGTCGACCGCGACAGTCGCCACGACCTTGCCGGGGCCTAACTCCTTCGCGAGTTTCAACGCCGCCACGACGTTGAGCGCAGACGAGGTGCCGGCGAAGACCCCTTCTTCCTTCGCGAGACGCTTGGCCATCACCCGCGCTTCCGCCTCATCCACCGCGCGCGCTTCGTCGTACACATCCGCCGTGAGGTGCGCCGGCACAAAGCCGGGCGCGATGCCTTCCACGCGATGCGTCCCACCGTGCCCCGCCGTCAGCATCGGCGCCGACAGCGGCTCCAGCGCGACGATGCGAGCGGAGCAGCCGGCGGCTTTCAACGCCTTCGACACACCCGTCAGCATGCCGGCCGTGCCGACCGCGCCGCAGAAGACGTCGAGCTTGCCGCCGGTCTGCTCGAACAGCTCGCGGCCGATCCCCATGTATCCTGCGATCGCGTCCTGGTTGTGGAACTGATCGGTCCAGAACGTCCGCGGTTCCTCGAGCAGCCGTTTCACTTCGTCGCGCATTCGGTCAAACAGTCCCGGCGTAATCTTCCCGCCTTCACTCGCGACGATGCGCAGGTCGGCGCCGAACGCGCGCATGGTGTTCAGCTTTTCCTTCGCGAACGCGTCTGACGAGACCGGCACGAACGCGTAACCCTTCACGGCGCACACCATCGCGAGCGACGATCCCGTGCTGCCGCCGGTGAATTCCACGACGCGCATCCCCGGCTTCAGCGCGCCGCTCGCTTCCGCGCCTTCGATCATCGCCAGCGCCATGCGATCTTTGTACGACCCGGTCGGGTTGAAGTACTCGAGTTTCACGATCACGTCGGCGCTGCCCGGTTCGACGATGTGGCGCAGGCGCACGACCGGCGTGTCGCCGATGGCTTTCAGGATCGATGCAGCAATCGCAGGAGGCATGGCGGAACTTTACTCGGCGGCGCCGACGACTTCCAGTGACGCCCGCGTGGCGCCCTTGACAGCAGCGATGGAAACACGCTGATCGAGGGTCACGAAGCGCCCGCCACGTTGTACGGCCAGCGCCAGCAGGTAGACGTCGGTCAGTTGCCGGTACCCGCGAACGGCGTCAACCTGGAAATGGGCGCGATTCCGGAACGAGATGTCATCCGGCCAAAAGTGATGTTCGGTGGCGGCGCAAAACGTGTCTAGCCTCGCCGCCATCTCGGCGATCGGCGTGAAGCCTGCGGGATAGGCCGGGTTGCCAAGCACGCGTAAGACCCCGTTTTCCGTGATGGGACAGCTCGCCCACCCCTGCGCTCCCTGCTCAGCGAACCAATCGTGAGCCGCCTGATGTCCGCTGTGACCGTCGTCGAACAGCGCCACGAGCACGCTGACATCGAGGAGAGCGATCACCGTTCGTCCTCGTCTTCTTGCAGACGCCTGACGTCGGCGTTGGTGATCAGCGGCGTTCCCGGCGCACGATGGATAACGGGGACGCCGTTACGAACGTTATAGGGCCGGGGCGGGCAGAGTGCCTGGCGCACCAGTTCTGAAAGAACCTGTCCGGCTGTCTTCTTCCGTAAGAGGCCAAGTTCTTTCACCGCCTGCAGCACGTCGTCGTCGATATCGAGCGTCGTCCTCATGGGCTTATCATCACGCATCACACATCAGATGTCGATTCGGCGAATCCGGGAAACGTGGTCTTTTTCGTGGATTTCGTGAGATCCCTTTGGGTTTCGTGCTTTCGTGATTCGCGGTACTCTAGCGGCCGGCTTCCGATCACGACTCACCAATGGCAAAACGCAAATCACCCGATCTGTTCGACAACATTGATCCGGCCGGCGGCGGCGACGACGGACCTGACGCGGTCGTCAGGGGCGCGATCCTGTCGGGCGGCGGCGGTCACGGCCCCGGCACCACCGCGAACGTCGCGCTGCATGAAGCCGCGCAGTCGCGCTACCTGAACTACGCCCTCTCGGTGATCACCGCGCGCGCCCTGCCCGATGTGCGCGACGGCTTGAAGCCGGTGCAACGCCGCATCCTCTACACGATGTGGGAGCAGAACCTCACCGCCGACGCCAAGCACCGCAAGTGCGCGAAAGTCGTCGGCGACGTGATGGGCAGTTACCACCCGCACGGCGACTCTGCGCTCTACGAAACACTCGTGCGCATGGCGCAGTCGTTTTCGCTGCGCTACCCGCTGGTGGACGGCTCGGGAAATTTCGGCTCGCTCGACGGCGACAGCGCGGCGGCGATGCGGTACACCGAGTGCCGGCTCACCCGCATCAGCGACGAGATGCTCACCGAGATCGAACAGTCAACGGTGCATTTCCGGCCCAGCTACGACGGGACGAAGACCGAGCCCGTTGTCCTGCCGGCGCGCGTACCGAACCTGCTGGTCAACGGCGCCACCGGCATCGCGGTCGGCATGGCCACCAATATCCCGCCGCACAACCTCGGCGAAGTCTGCACGGCGCTGGTCAAGCTGCTCGACAACGAGGAACTCAGCACAGCGCAGTTGTGCCGGTGGGTCAAGGGCCCTGACTTTCCGACGGGTGGACAGATTCTCAATTCGCAGGACGAGCTGAAGGAGATTTACAAAACAGGATCCGGATCGGTCCGGCTGCGCGGCACGTGGGACATGGGTCCGGAAACGCGCTCGACCAAAACGATCTACATCGACAGCGTGCCCTACACGGTGAACAAGTCGCAGCTGGTCGAGCAGATCGCCAACGTCGTCATCGCCCGCAAGCTGCCACAACTGCTCGACGTGAAGGATCTGTCGACCGAGGACGTGCGCATCGCGATCGAGATGAAGAAAGACGCCGACGAGAAGATGATCATGGCGTATCTCTTCAAGCACACGTCGCTGCAACTCAACTTCGCCGTCAACCTCACGTGCCTCATCCCGACGGAGAATCCCGAGCTCGGCCGCCCCGAGCGGCTCGATCTGAAGCAGATCCTCTGGCACTTCCTGCATTTCCGGCTGGAGGTCGTCACCAGGCGCCTCGAGCACGAACTCGCGTCGCTCAAGAAGCGGATTCACCTGCTCGAAGGGTTCGAGACCGTTTTCGACGCGCTCGACGAGATCATCAAAATCATCCGCAAGTCGGACGGCAAGGCGGACTCGGCCGAAAAAATCATGGCGCGGTTCACGCTCGACGCCGAGCAGACCGACGCGATCCTCGAGCTGAAGATCTACCGCCTCGCGCGGCTCGAAATTCTAATTATCCGCAAGGAGCTCGAAGAGAAACGCTCGCGCGCCAGGCAGATCGCCACGCTGCTCAAGGACGAGAGCAGCCGCTGGAAGCTGGTGCGCTCGGAGCTCGAAGAGATCAGCTCGAAGTACGGCGACAAGCGGCGCACGGCCATCGACAGCGACAGCGGCGAGACCGAATACACCGCCGAGGACTTCATCGTCGAAGAGGACAACGTCGTCATCGTGTCGCGGGACGGCTGGGTGAAGCGGCAGAAGGAAGTGAAAGATCTGTCGACGACGAGATTGCGCGAGGGGGACGCGGTGATGGCGGTCTTTGCCGGCAGCACCCGCGCTGGCTGCGTGTTCTTCTCGAACTTCGGCGCGGCGTACAGCTGCAAGATCATCGATGTGCCCGCATCCACTGGGTACGGCGAGCCGATCCAGAAGCAGTTCAAACTGAAGGACGGCGAGAAGATCGTCGCCGCGCTCAGCCTCGACCCCCGGGTGATCGGGACCATCACGGCGAAGAAAGAAGGCGCCGAGCCACCCGTGCATGCGATCGCGGTGTCGAGCGACGGCTACGCGCTGCGCTTCGGCCTCGACGGCTTCGTCGAACCGAGCACGCGATCGGGACGCCGATACGCGCGGCCGTCAGAGGGCGCCGAAATCGTCAGCGTCGGCCGGCTGACCGGTGGAGAAATCCTGATCGCCGCCACCGCGCAAGCGCGCGGCATGCTGTGCAAGGCCGACGAAGTGAACTATCTGTCGGGCCCCGGCAAAGGCGTGATTCTGATCAAGCTCAACGACGAGGATCGCGTGCTCGGCGCGATCGCGTCCACCGGCGACCGGGATCTGCTGACCGTGGAAACATCGCGCGGCGCGGAGCAGACGATCAGCACGGGCAAGTACGAAGTGACCGGGCGCGGCGGCAAAGGGCGCGAGCTCCTCCAGCGCGGCCAGTTCACGAAAGTCCTCTGGCCGACACCGGACGCGCCAGCGCCGCTCAGCGGCTCGAACTAGCACGGCTCCAGAGATTTCCCCCACGGCATCGAAATGCCGAGTACAATGGCCACGACGCCTCACCCTGAGGCGGTCAGCTCGACCGCTGCGAACCTTGGCCGGCACACCGCCGGCCGCTGACGGTCAGAGCCTTTAACGATTCGCAGCTCTTAAGGATCCGCTTTTGTCACAGGAACGTCTCAACATCGCTGTCTTCATCGACTTCGACAACATTGAAATCGGCGTCAAACAAACCCTCGGCCAGCAATTCGACGTCGGTCTCGTCCTCGACGCGATCAAAGAGCGCGGCGAAGTCGTCACCAAGATCGCCTACGCCGACTGGACCCGCTCCGGCGAGTACAGCCGCTCGCTGACGCAGCATGCCATCCGCCTCGTCCAGCGCAACATGACCCCGGGCGGCGACAAGAACGGCGCGGACATCAACCTCGCGCTCGACGCGCTCGAGATGGCGTTCACCCACTCGCACATCAACGCCTACGTGATCGTCGGCGGCGACAGCGACTTCCTGTCGCTGGTCGAAAAGCTCAAGCAGTACGACAAGAAAGTGTTCGTCGTCGGTGGACGCGCGTTCACGAGCATGATCCTGCAGCGCAACTGTCACGAGTTCATTGCGTACGAAAACCTGTCCGGTGTGCGCAAGCAGGCCATCAAAACGGGTCGGCCGATGCCCGCCGCCGCGGCAAGCGCGCCGATCGCTCAGGCGCTGCCGGTCGTGCGCCGCGCGCTGAAGATCCTCGCCGACCGCGAAGTGACGCCGCAGACCGGGCTCCTCAAGAGCACGCTCCTGCAGCTCGACTCCACGTTCTCCGAGCGCAACTACGGCGCCTCGTCGTTCCTCGATTTCGTCGAGAAGATGGCGAAATCCGGCTACGTGCACCTCAAGACGTCTGGCCGCAGCGTGATGGTGGAGCTCAACGAGAGCTTCGTCGAAGAGCCGCGCACGACGCCCGAAGGCGAGGACGCCACAGCGGCCGCGCCGGTGCAGGCGATTGCCGACGGTGACGCGATGCAGGGCGGCGCACCAGTGGCGCAGAACTTCAGTTCTGCGAGTTCTGCGGGTTCGCGAGGCGGCGGCTTCGTCCCGCAGGAACCTGCGGGCCCGCCGCTCGGCGATCAGGCCGAAGGCGTACAGCGCGCGGGCGCGATCCTCGGCGCCGCGACCGGCGCACGCTGGCCGATGTACCTCCGCAACGTGAAACAGATCCTGCGCCAGACCGAAGGCGGATTCGATGAGCGCCGCTACGGATTCGGCGGGCTGATGGATCTGTTGAAAGGCTGTCAGCGCGAAGGGTTCGTGCGCGTCGAGCGCGACCGCCGCGGCGGCCTGCGCGTATTCCAGGGCTCAGCACTCCAGGGCGGCGCGGCGGCGGCGCCGATCGCCAGCCGGCCGAATCTCCCGCAGCCCGACGTGGAAGATACGGAGGACGCGTACGAGAATCAACCGATCGACACGCGGCTCGTCAGCGCGATCCAGACCAACGATCCGATGGAGAGCGAACCGGGCAACGAGGCGATTCCCATCGACGCGACGGCGGAGCTGCTCGGCCGCGCGAAACCGCGCAAGCCGCGCGCGCGCGCCGCACACCGTCCCGCACCTGCGGCGGCCCCGAAAAAAGCCGCGGCGAAGAAACCCGCAGCGAAAAAACCGGCAGCGGCCAAGTCCCGCAGCAGGAAGTCGTCCGCCGACGACGCCGGGAACCGCTAGACACCGTTATTTCTGAGCATCCAGGAAATCTACCCACTGCTTGACGAGGGCCGTCTGGGGCCCTCGTGCTTTCGCGTAGGCGTCGCCGTACTCGTGGGCGCGCCGGCTGTCCTCAACGCGGCTGTGGACCACCGCACCGCCTGAGCGGACCGTGTAGAGCCACTGCACCGCGAAAAAATACGCGTCGCGATCGTCGGTCCGCTCGTCGAGATACCGCTCGAGCGTCCGAACAGCTTCCCGCCCCCTGCCAAACGTTCCGTACAACATCGCGAGCGGCTTGAGGAACCGGACATCAGCCGGCCACTTGGCCGAAGCTTCCTCGAGAATCGCCCTG
>JAYVMG010000293.1:0-3616 GCA_043759095.1 Acidobacteriota bacterium
CACCTACCAGAAGACCGGCGATCGCCTGCACGGCCTCGAAGTGGACTACACGCGTGTGGCGGAGTACTACAAGGGCGATCCTGACGGCGGCTACCGCGCCTACGTCTACACCGATGCGCTGAGCTCGACACAACTCGTGGCGCTTCGAGACGCGACCGAACGCGACGTCCGCGCGGCGCTCGGCATCCCGTTCAATCCGGGCGCGCCCGCCACTCAGTTTGAACATTCGATGGGCCAGACGGGCCCGTTGCCGGCGCGCATCCTCCGCCGGTCCGCCGCCTCGCCGAATTGACCGTGTACGCGCCATATAATCCAACCACTTGGCCCTCACTCCTGGCACGCGCCTCGGCGTTTACGAAGTCACCGCGCAGATCGGCGCCGGTGGGATGGGCGAGGTCTATCGGGCGACCGACAGTAATCTGAAGCGGTCGGTGGCGATCAAGGTGTTGCCCGCCTCGGTGGCCGGCGATGCCGATCGTCTGGCGCGCTTTCAGCGCGAAGCCGAAGTCCTGGCGGCTCTCAACCATCCGAACATCGCGGCGATCTACGGCCTCGAGAAGGCACCCGACTTCACGGCCCTCGTCATGGAACTGGTCGAGGGCGACGATCTGTCGCAGCGGATCGCCCGCGGTGCGATTCCGATCGATGAGGCGCTGCCGATCGCGAGGCAGATCGCGGACGCGCTCGAAGCGGCGCACGAGCAAGGGATCGTCCATCGCGATCTGAAACCCGCGAACATCAAAGTGCGCGCCGACGGCACGGTGAAGGTCCTCGACTTCGGGCTGGCAAAAGCGATGGACCCCGCGGGCGCCTCGAGTGCGAATGCGATGAACTCGCCGACGCTGTCGATGCACGCCACGCAAGCAGGCATCATTCTCGGCACGGCGGCGTACATGGCGCCGGAGCAGGCGCGCGGCAAGACCGTCGACAAGCGCGCGGACATCTGGGCGTTCGGCGTCGTGCTCTACGAGATGCTTACCGGGCTCCGCGCATTCCCCGGCGAGGACATCACCGACACGATCGTCTCGGTCGTCAGCAAGGAGCCGGACTGGAGCGCATTGCCCGCGGCGACGACGGTGGGACTGCGGCGATTGCTCGGCCGCTGCTTGAAGAAAGAACCCAAGGTACGACTGCAGGCCATCGGTGAGGCGCGCGTGCAGATCGACGAACTGATCAGCGGTGCGCCGGACGAGATGCCCACCGCGGTCGTTGCGCAACCGGCATCCGCGCCGCGGCGACGTTCCGTGGTCGTCGCGAGCATGATGCTCTTCGTCGGCGCCGCCGTTGCGGCGATCGCCACGTGGGCGCTGACGCGAACGGCGCCGGCAAAGCTGCAGCCGGTGCGCTTCGCCCTCGTCCCACCGGTCGCGCAGCAGCTCAGGGTCCACGGAAGCGATCGCGACCTGGTGCTGTCCGCTGATGGCACGCACCTGGTCTATGCGGCGGGCATTGAGGGGCAGCTGATGGTCCGGGCAATCGATCAGCTCGACGCCGTGCCGTTGCGCGGCATCACCGGCGTGCGCCATCCATTCCTCTCCCCAGACGGCCGCTGGGTGGGCTTTTTCACCGGAGCGGGCGGCGAGATCCGGAAGGTGTCGATCGCCGGGGGGCCGGCCCTCGCGTTGTGTTCCATCGGGGGCGCGCCGCGCGGCGCGAGTTGGGGACCGGACGACACCATTGTCTTCGCGACGAGCGACGCGAGCACCGGGCTGCTCCGCGTGTCCGCCGCGGGCGGCGAGCCGAAAGTCTTGACCACGCCCGACACCGCGCACGGGGAGGTAGACCACCTCTTTCCGTCCGTCCTACCGAACGGGCGGGCCGTGCTGTTTACGATTACGGCCAGCGGCCCGATCGAGACCGCGCAGGTCGCGGTGCTGGATCTCACGACGGGTCATTACAAGACTTTGATTCACGGCGGAAGCCAGGCCGAGTATGTCGAGCCGGGCTATCTCGTGTACGCGGTCGCGGGCACGCTGCGCGCGGTGCGGTTCGATCCGGTGACGCTCGAGGTGGTGAACGATCCGGTCCCGGTCGTCCAGTCGGTCACGACACTGAATACCGGCGCGGCCGAGTTCAGCGTCTCGCGGACGGGGGCGCTCGTGTATCTCCCGGGCGGGGCGACGACGGCCACGCGGTCGCTCGTGTGGGTCACGCGGCAAGGCCACGAGAACCCTATTGCGGCCGCGCCGCCCCGCACCTATAGCCAGCTGCGCCTCTCACCCGACGGCACGCGGGTGGCGGTCTACATCAACGATCAGCAGGACGACATCTGGATCTACGATCTCGCGCGCCAGACGCTGGCGCGCCTGACGGACGCGCCCGGCCCGGATCAGTATCCGGTGTGGACGCCGGACAGCCGGCGCATCATCTTCGGGTCGGGGCGCGCCGGCGCCACCAACCTGTTCTGGCAGGCGGCCGACAATACGGGGACCGTCACGCGGTTAACCACGAGTCCCAACGCCCAGTTCCCGACCTCAATCTCGCTGGACGGCACGAGGCTGATCGTCCGGGAGAGCGTGCCCAAGACGGGCGTCGATCTGCAGGTGCTGGCGATGGATCCCTCGGCGCCGCTAGGGCCAGACCCTGCGACTCCGCCCGGAGCAAGCCCCCGGCAGACCGAGCCGCTCGTACATACGACATTCGTCGAAGACAACGGCGAGTTGTCGCCCGACGGGCACTGGCTGGCGTATCAATCGAACGAGTCAGGTCGTTACGAAATCTCCGTGCGGCCGTTTCCGAACGTGGACAGCGGGCACTGGACGATCTCCACGACCGGCGGCACCAAGCCGCTCTGGGCGCGGAGCGGCAAGGAGCTGTACTACCTCACACTGGATGGCGCGCTCATGGCGTTACCCATTCAGAGCACCCTGGCCTTCAGTCCCGGCACCCCGACGAAGCTGTTCGACACGCGGTACTATGCCGCCGCAAACGCCCGCACCTACGACGTCTCCCGCGACGGCCAGACATTCTTGATGATCAAGGCCGCGGGCGATGATCCCACGTCCACGCCGACGGGCATCGTCGTCGTGCTGAACTGGGTCGAGGAGTTGAAGGCGCGGGTCCCGACGAAGTGAGCGGCGGGCCCCAGATGTCGTCGTGAACGTCGCTGGCGGATGGGTCCTGCCTAGTCGCGAAGTGTCGCGTGGCCCTGTCTTTGCGGCGCCCCTCCGCCGCGAGAACGTCCGCCTCCGCGGGTGACCAGCTGTCTCCGGCCGGACTGCTGGCTGCCGTTTAACGTTATCCGTTATACTGTCGGCACGTGATCAAAGGCTTTCGCTCCGCGGACACGCGGAGGCTGTTCGAGGCCGGGAAGTCGAAGCCTTTCGGAGCCATCCTTACCGTGGCCACGCGCAAGCTGACACAACTTGATGCGGCGGCGACGCTGGGGTTTCTGAAGTCGCCTCCGGGCAATCATCTGGAAGCGCTCAAAGGCGATCGGAAGGGCCAGCACAGTATCCGGATCAACGACCAGTGGCGCATGTGTTTTCGTTGGACCGCCGCCGGGCCTGAGGACGTCGAGATTGCGGACCAGCACTGACGGAGTATGACGTGAAGATCAAGAATGGCATGCGGCCGGTCCACCCCGGCGAAGTGTTGCGTGAGGACTTCCTGCGGC
>JAYVMG010000294.1:0-3604 GCA_043759095.1 Acidobacteriota bacterium
CGACTACCTGCAGCTGTTCGACTTTCCGAGCCCGAATCTCTCCGCCGAGCGGCGGTTCACGACCACCGTCCCGCTGCAGCGGCTGTTCTTCATGAACAGCGATTTCATGCAGCAGCAGGGCGAGCTGATCGCCCGCCGAGTGGCGCCAGAAGCGGACAACACCGCGCGCATCCAGAAGGCCTATCGATTGATTTTCGGTCGCGCCGCAACCGACGCGGAGATCCGCGCGGGCCTCACCTTTCTCACCACAGAGCCGCTGAAGGCCTACGAAGAAGCGAAGAAAAACGCCAAGGACACAACGGTCACAAAAGAGGCAAAGGACGCAAAGAAAGCGTCGGCGTCCGACGATGAGAGCGACGAGGACAAAACGGCGCCGATTGAGGGCATGATGGCCGGTGTGTTGCCCGGCGCGGCGAAGAAAGACGACGACAAGAAACTGCTGCCGCCGACGCCCTGGGGACGCTACGTGAAGGTCCTGCTCAGCTCGAGCGAATTTCTGTTCGTGGATTGATATGGCGCCACACACATCACGGCAACCCCTGACCCGACGCGATGCCCTCTGCCGGATGGGAAACGGATTCGGCATGCTGGCGTTTGCCAGCCTCGTCAGCGAATCGGTTCTCCGCGCCGCGGGCGGTTTCGCGCAGGACGGCACGATTGAGTCGCGCAAGCTCGATCATCCCGCGCGCGCCAAGCGCGTCATTTTCCTGTTCATGAACGGCGGTTTGTCGCAGGTCGACAGCTTCGATCCTAAGCCGATGCTCGACAAGTACCACGGTCAACCGCTGCCCGGCGGCAGCGTCGCCACCGAGCGCAAGACCGGCGCGCTGATGCGCTCGCCGTTCACGTTCAAGAAATACGGAAAGTCGGGCATCGAGGTGAGCGAGCTCTTCCCCCACGTCGGCGAATGCGTGGACGACATCTGCTTCATCCGGTCGATGTACACGGACATCCCGAATCACGAACCGTCGATGCTGATGATGAACACGGGCCATACGCAGGTGGGCCGTCCGTCGATCGGTTCGTGGCTCACGTACGGCCTCGGCACCGACAACAAGAACCTACCCGGCTACGTCGTCCTCTGCCCGGACGTGCCGACGACCGTGGGGCCGCCGCTCTGGAACAGCGCGTTCCTGCCGGCCGTTCATCAGGGTACGTTTATCGCCGATAAGACTGAAAAACAGACCGAGGCGGCGCTCGTCGGCAAGGACTTCGATCCCAAAACGCTCATCTCGTACATTCACAACGACAAGTTCACGCTGACCGAGCAGCGCCGCGAGCTCGACCTGCTCGAGTCGTTGAACCGACTGCAGATGGAACGCGAATCGGTCCACGACCCGAAGCTGGAAGCGGCGATCTCGTCGATGGAGACCGCGTACCGCATGCAGACGGAGGCGCCCGATGTGTTCGACATCCGCAAGGAGACCGAGTCGACATTGAAACTCTACGGCGCGGGAAGCACGGCGCGCAGCTGCCTGATGGCCGTGCGGCTCATCGAGCGTGGCGTTCGCATGGCGCAGGTGTATTACGCGAAGGGTGACCCCTGGGACGCGCACTCCGACATCCAGGCGCACCGCAAGAACGCGAAAGATTCGGATCAGCCGTTCGCGGCCGTGATCAAGGATCTGAAGTCACGCGGCCTGTTCAAGGATACGCTCGTGGTCTGCGGATCTGAATTCGGCCGGACGCCCGTCATGGAAGTTGGCGGCGGCGCAGGCGGTTCTCAGAACGGCCGCGATCACAACCCGTTTGGGTTCACGATGTGGCTCGCGGGCGGCGGCGTCAAAGGCGGCACGGTGTACGGCGCCACTGACGATTTCGGGTTCAAGGCGGTCGAGAAGCCGGTCCACGTCCACGATTTGCACGCGACGATCCTGCACCTGCTGGGCATCGATCACACGAAGCTGACCTACCGGTACAGCGGGCGCGACTTCCGCTTGACCGACGTGTCCGGCGCCGTCATCCACGACATCATCGCGTAAACGATCCGGAAGGAACCGCCCTTTCTTCTTATCGCAGCCGTTCCATGGAGGCAACGAGCGCCATGGCGCCGCCGCGGTCGTCCGGGCCTTCGACGGCAGGTCGATCGAAGTAGTAGCGCGACGTTGGTCCCGCGCCCGTTCCGCTGCAGACGTCGACGAGCCCGCCGTCTTCCACAATGTGCGCCGAGAGCGCGCGCCAGGCGCGTTCCACCACTGGCCGGAACGACCGATCGATCCAGCCAAGATGCGCGCCGCGCGTCATGGCCGTCAGGATCATCGCCGTGGCGGTTTCTTCGCGATACGAACCCGGCCGGTCGATGATCTGCCGCCACGTGCCGTCAGGCGCCTGCCACGTTGCGAGGCCGCGCATCTGTTTCGCGAAAATCTCCAGGAGCTTCGCGCGCGACGGGTGATCGGCCGGCATCGCGGTCAGCGTCTCCATCAATCCGAATGCCGCGAAACCGTTGCCGCGCCCCCACGCGGCCGGGCCGTCGGTCGCGTGGTTGAAGATGCCGTCCGGCTGCTGCAGCCGGCCCGCGTAGGCGATCAGCAGTTGCGCCGCGCGGTCCAGATCGCGCGGGCGATCGGGCAGGCCCGCCGTTCTCGCGAGGATCGCTGGCGCCATGAACATGTCGTCGGTCCAGCCCTGCCCGTAGAGCGGCACGCCCTCGTCCTTCTCACGCAGCGCCGCGTCCGCGCCTTCGAACGCGAGCCGGCGCGCACTGAGGTTGGCGCCGTCGGCCTTCGCCATCTCCGCAAACACCATCGTGCCCGCCGCGGTCGTCAGCTGGATGCGATCGCCGAGCAGCGACTTCTCTCCGGAGAGCCAGGGATGCACCTGCGCGAGCACTTTCGCACGCAGCGACGCATCGCCGGTGATCTCCGACAGTTTTAGCGTGTTGATCCATGCGAGCGCGGGGATGTAGCTGATCGCTGGCGCGGCTGGATAGCGGCCGGCGAGGAGGCGCGCGATGTCGAGCGGCGTGCGCGCGATCCGCTTCGCGAGAGTCTCGCGCAGCGGCGATCGCCCATGAACGCCCGCCAGGATCTTCGCCAGTGCGGACGGCGCCGCCGCGGCCGGCATGACGGCGGTCGTCGTGCTGCCGAGACCTGCCGCATGGTCGTCACGAAGCGCCCGCGTCAGCGAGCCAGTGGCGTCGCTGCCGGAGTCATCGCTCCGGATTTCAACGACGAGATCGGGCGCTTGGTACGCCACCCAGCGCCAGACGTAGCGGCTTTCCGGCGTCTCGGGGTCCTCATAGAAACCCTTGGCCGGAGGGAACTGGAACGCGTGGTCGCGCGCGCGGCCATCCGGATCGGCCATCGGCAGCGCGGAAACGATCCATCGATCCCGAATCGCTTTCGGCGCGCCGCTCTTGATCCAGTTCACCGCAGCGAGCACGGCGTCGGCGTCCCGCGCGTCACCGTCCAGCCCGCCGACGATGACCAGCCTGAGTCTGGTGGAAGCAGGATCGAACGCCGAAGGATTCTCGATCGTCAGCAACAGGGTCTCGCGCCGTGTGACGCCGCCCGCGCTGACAGTCCGCGGCTCGCCCTGTATCTTCGCGGAAGCCGTGATCCGCGCCTCGAGCGTCTGGGCGGCGGCGGTTGCCGGCGACGCG
>JAYVMG010000295.1:0-9600 GCA_043759095.1 Acidobacteriota bacterium
GGCCATTGCCCAGCAAGTGGCGATCGCCCACGGCGGCGCGGTGACGATCGGCGAGAGCACGCTGGGCGGGGCGCGCGTCGTGCTGACGCTGGCCCAGCCGGATCAGTCGTCCTCGTAGTACTCGCGCCCGAGGTGGGTGATCTGTTCCTCGCCCATCATCCACCGCAGGTTGTTCTTCAGCTTGGTGAGTTGGATGAAGAGGTCGTGCTCCGCATACAGGCCCGGCGCCACCATCGGCGCCTTGTAGTAGAAGCTCAGCCACTCCTGGATGCCGCTCATGCCGGCGCGCGAGGCGAAGTCCATGAACAGCGCGAGATCGAGGACGATCGGCGCCGCGAGGATCGAATCCCGACAGAGGAAGTTGATCTTCATCTGCATCGGGTAGCCGAGCCACCCGAAGATATCGATGTTGTCCCAGCCCTCCTTGTCGTCGCCGCGCGGCGGGTAGTAGTCGATGCGGACCTTGTGGACGAGGTCGCCGTAGAGGTCGGGGTAGATCTCGGGCTGCAGGATGTGATCGATCACGCCGAGCTTCGAGACTTCCTTGCTCTTGAACGACTCGGGGTCGTCGAGCACCTCGCCGTCGCGGTTGCCGAGGATGTTGGTCGAGTACCAGCCCTCGACGCCGAGCAGCCGCGCCTTCAGGCCGGGCGCGATGATGGTCTTGATCAGGGTCTGCCCCGTCTTCAGATCCTTGCCGGCCAACGGCGTCTGCGTCTTCGCCGCGAGCGCCACCAGCGCCGGGATATCGGCGCTGAGATTCGGCGCCGCGTTCGTGTACGGAATCCCCTCGCTGATCGCGGCGTACGCATAAATCATGCTTGATGGAATCGCGATGTCGCTCGCCTCGAGTCCGGCCTCGAACGCTTCGATCGTCTGATGCACGGGCGCCTCGAGCGCGAAAATCTCGGTGCTGCCGCACCAGACCATGACCATGCGATCGAGGTTGTTGTCCGATTTGAATTTCCGGATGTCGGCAATCAGCTGATTGGCGAGGTCCTTCTTGTTCTTGCCCTTCTTCACGTTCGGGCCGTCGAGGCGCTTGACGTAGTGCCTGTCGAACACCGCCGGCCACGGCTTGATCTTCTCGAGTTCGGGGCGCACCTGGTCGAGCAGCGCCGGCTCGATGACGCCGGCCGTACGCGCCGCGGCATAACAGTCTTCCGCAAAAATGTCCCAGCCGCCAAAGACGATGTCGTCCAACGGCGTCAGCGGCACGACTTCGTTAATCTTCGGCGAACGGCCATCCGTCCGCTTGCCGAGGCGAATCGTGCCCATCTGGGTCAGCGAACCGATCGGTTTGGAAATACCTTTACGAACAGCGAGGACGCCGGCAATGGTGGTGGTGCTGACGGCGCCCAGGCCGACCAGCAGCACGCCTAGCTTGCCGCGCGCGGGAGCAATCTCAACGGGGGTAGACATGAAGTTTGATCATATCGCTTTCGGCTTTCGGCTGTCAGCTTTCGGCCCCGGCTCCGGGGTTGCCCTGCGGTAAGCTGAACGCTGCATGTTTCTGAAAAAGAGCGACCCGTACCTGCTGATCACCGGCATGACCGGCGTCAAGATGGGCGACCGGTTCGTGCAGGTTGGCTGCGCACACGGTGGACGGCTGGCTGCGGTGGCCCTCAAAGTCGGCCTGTCGGGCCGCGCGGCAGTTGTAGCGCCGGACGAGACGTCCGCGGCGCGCGCGCGCAAGGCCGCCGAGGATGCCGGCGTCCTCGTCGAAGTCGAGGTGTCCCCGCCAACCCGGCTCCCGCTGGCCGACGATGAATTTGATGTGGCGGTCGTCGACGACACCGCCGGGCTGTTCGGCACGATGCGGCCCGAAGGTCGCGTGGCCGCCATTCGCGAACTCGTGCGCGTCCTGCGCCCAGGCGGGCGTGTGCTGGTGGTTGGCGCCGCGCCGCGCGGCGGCCTCGGCGCCGTGCTGTCGCGGACGCAGAACGGCCCACCGTTTGTCGCGTCGGGCGACGCGACCAAGTCACTCGAGGCCGACGGATTCCGAGCCGTGCGAACCCTCGCCGAACGCGAGGGGCTGGTTTTCGTAGAGGGAATAAAGCCCCGAGACACGCAGGGCTAAGGGCTCAGGGCACACGTCGCAGTGTCGAGGCAGCCCTAAGCCCTATCTCGCGCACGTCAGGTGCCGCCCCCCGTCGATCGGGATCGTCTCCCCCGTCATCCATCCCGCGCGGTCTGACGCAAGGAAGAGAATCAGCGCCGCGATATCGTCCGGCTGACCCGGCCGGCCGAGCGGGTGCGTCTCCTTCGATCGCTCGAGGAACGCCGCGTATGTCGTTTCGTCCATTCCCGATCGGCGATGCAGGTTCGTGACCGTGACGCCGGGGTTCACGGCGTTCACGCGCACGCCCGCCGGCGCCATCTCGATCGCCGCGCAGCGCGTCAGGTGATCCACGCCGGCCTTGCTCACGCAGTACGCCAGCACACCGGGAAACGATCGCAATCCGTTGACGCTCGACACGTTGACGATGGAGCCTTTGCGTACGGTGAGATGGGGCGCCGCCGCGCGCATCAGGCGAAACGGCGCGCGCAGGTTGACCGCCATCATCGTGTCCCAGATGTCGTCGGTGGTCGCTTCGAGCGCACCGCTCGCGATGACGCCGGCGGCGTTCACCAGAACATCGATATGGCCGAACGCGGCGAGCGCGGCGCTGATGACCCGATCGGGCGCCTCGGCGGTCGTGAGATCGACGGCAACCGTCACCGCCTGTCCACCTGATGCGCGCACGGCAGCGGCCACCTCGGCCAATACGGTTTCCTGACGTCCGACGAGGACTAACGAACCTCCTTCGCGTCCGAACGCCTCGGCCGCTGCGCGTCCGATGCCGCTGGTGGCCCCCGTCACGATGATCGTTTTACGTGCGAATGACATGGCCGAAGTCTAGCCCAGGGGACACCCGTGTCACGACGGGAGCACAGCGCGCGGGACACAATCGACCGCAACTGCGAAGTTTCAACGCCAAACGACCGAAAGAACCAGGCAGGAGTCTTGCCCTGTACCCGAGGCCGTTCATGCGTTCACCATCCGGACACGACCTGTATTCGCCGCGAGAGATCGCCCTGGCCGCCGGCGTCCCGGAAGCGGACGTACTGGCCGCGCTCGGCGCCCGGGGTCTGGTCCCACATGCCGAGGCCGTACGGCTGGGCCGAAGGCTGGCTCAGCCGGTCACCGCACGTTCGTCAAAGAACTCTGAACTCTGAAACATGAAATCTGAAATCACCCTGTATGCCGCTGGCGCCGTCGCGTTGTTGGTCGTGTCACTGCACGGACAGCAACCGCAGGCGCCGGCGCGTCCAGACGGCGACACGCAGGGCTTCCGTTTCAAGAGCGGCGTCGAGTTGATCAACGTCACGGCCACGGTGTCCGACGCCAACGGCCGGTTCGTTCCGGGTCTTCGCCAGGAGGACTTCTCGGTGTACGAGGACGATCAGCCGGTCACCGTCACGCATTTCAACGCCGAGCGCGTGCCGGTCAGTCTCGGGATCGCGATCGACACCAGCGGGAGCATGGCCGGCAACAAGATCCAGGCTGCACAGGAGGCGCTCGACAAGTTCCTGTACGACCTGCTCGACAAGCAGGACGAAATCTTCCTCTACCGGTTCAGTAACTCGCCCGTGCTGCTGCAGGGATGGACCAGGGATCGTGCGATTCTGTCGCGCGTGCTCGGCCGCATCGCGCCTTCCGGCGGGACCGCGATGTACGACTGCGTGGCCGAGGCGATTCCGCTGACGCTGAAAGGCGAGAACCGGAAGAAAGCATTGCTCGTGATTTCCGACGGCAACGATACGTCGAGCGCGACCAGCGTGCGCGAGGTGAAGGCGCAGATTCGCGAGACCGAGACGCTGGTGTACGCCATCGGCATCGACGGCCAGCGCGAGCAGACGTTTCGGCGACAGCCTCCGCCGCGCGCACCGATACCAACGCCCAGTCCGTTTCCCGTTCCCGGCGGACGCGGCATCCGTCCCGTCTGGCCGCAGCCGCCGCCCACCGGCGGTGGTGGGGGCGGAAACGGCGGTGGCTACCGGCGCGGCAACAACGACGAGCGCGTGAACGTGGCCGCATTGCGCGACATGACCGACGACAGCGGCGGGCGCACGGAAATCGTGCGCGACCCGCGCGATCTGAATCCGGCGACCGCGAATATCGCCGACGAACTGAGCAAGCAGTACTACCTGGGGTATCCGTCCACCGGCAAGAAAGACGGCCGCTGGCATGCGATCCGGGTCGAAGTCCGCAACCGCACGTTCCGCGTCCGTGCACGCAAGGGGTACGTCGCAAGCTAGAATGTCGACGTGCACGTGCTCGCGACCGCGCTCGGACTGAGCCTCCTCGGCAGCGTCGGCGGACTCCTCGTCGCCTCGACACTCATCACGTTTCCGGCGCGCGTCCGCACCCGGCTGGTGCCGTGGCTGGTCAGCTACGCGGTCGGCGCGCTGCTCGGCGTGACCCTGCTCGATCTGCTCCCCGAAGCGCTGTCGCTGCTCGCACCGCAGGCGGTGTTCGGCACCCTGCTCGCCGGCATCCTGCTGTTTTTCACGCTCGAGAAACTCGTGTTGCTCCGCCACTGCCACACGCACGAGTGCGAGGTCCACGGCGCGACCGCCCCGCTGCTGTTTATCGGCAACGCCTTCCACAACTTCATCGACGGCGCGATCATCTGCTCCGCGGTGATCTCGTCCGTGCCTCTGGGCATTAGCACCGCGATCGCCGTCGCCGCGCACGAGATTCCGCAGGAAGTGGGCGACGTCGCAATCCTGCTGCACTCTGGCTACAGCCGCGGCCGCGCGCTCCTGCTCAACGTCGTCGCCGGCGGATCCAGCCTCGCCGGCGCGGTGTTGGCGTTCGGCGCGGTGCAGATCATTCCCAGCATCCGGCCGTATGTGCTGGCGATGTCGGCCGCCAGCCTGCTCTATATCGCGATGTCGGATCTGATTCCGAACCTGCACAAAGGCGAGACCGACGGCAACGCGCTCCGCCAGGTGCCGCTCATCGCCGCGGGCATCGGCACGATCGTTTTTTTCGAACGGATGATCGGTTAGATGTCCCTCGACAAGACGAACCTCGCGACGGTCGAGAAGATGTGGCGCCGCGAGGTCGAGGCCGCGGCGACGTACAAACATCTGGCGCAGCGCGAGACCGACCAGCGGCGTAAGGACATCCTGCTGCGGCTGGCCGAGCAGGAGGACAAGCACGCGGCGCGCTGGTCCGAACGCATCGCCGCCTCCACTGGACGCGCCCCGGACCCGAGCGAAGTGGAGCGCGGCCTCTCCTGGTTTCAGCGCATCTCCGATCCCACTGTCGTGCTGCACCGGCTGGAGCAGGAAGAAAACAAGGCCGAAGCGGAATACGACCAGCTGATGCAGCGGCTCAGCAATCCGACGGATCGCCAGATTGCCGAGGAGGCGATGCTCGAGGAGCGCGATCACGCGGTGATCCTGCGGACGCTGGCCGGCGGCGCGATTCCCACCCCGCGATCGACGCTCGACACGATTCTCGGCCGCGAACGCTGGCATCGGCGCGGCACTGGATGGATCGGCGACGCCATCTACGGCGTGAACGACGGTCTCGGCGCGGTGTTCGGCATCGTGTCCGGCATGGCCGGCTACACGGGCGGCAGCGAGGTGGTGCTGGCCGCAGGACTCGCCGGCACACTGGCGAGCGCGCTGTCGATGGGCGCCGGCGCGTACCTGTCGGCGAAATCCCAGCGCGAGGTCTACGAATCGGAAATCGCTCGCGAGCAGGCCGAGATCGACGAGGATCCGCACGAGGAACTGCTGGAGCTCGAGCTCTTCTATCAGCTCAAGGGATTCTCCGCCGACGAGGCACGGTCGATGGCGGAGCGGCTGCAGAAAGAGCCGAAACAGTTTCTGCGGACGCTCGTCCATGAAGAGCTCGGCCTGAACGAGGCCACGTTCCCGAACCCGTGGCGCTCGACGCTGTCTGCAACCGTCTCGACGGCGATCGGCGGCTTCATCCCGATCATTCCGTTCTTCTTCACCGTCGGCATGCCTGCCGTCATCGCGTCGTTCATCATCAGCACCCTCGCCCACTTCCTCGTCGGCGCGTCGAAATCGCTCGTGACGACCCGGTCGTGGTGGGCCAGTGGCGCCGAAATGACGATGGTCGGCGTCATCGAAGCCGCAATCACCTACGGCCTCGGTGTCGCCTTCGCCGGTCACCGCTGACCGCAATCGCCAAAACACCCAGTGATTTGCCGGGTTCGAGCTGGCATCGCATTTGCCCCTTCCGACAGTAGCGCG
Organism: Acidobacteriota bacterium; assembly: GCA_043759095.1. Taxonomy (GTDB): domain Bacteria; phylum Acidobacteriota; class Vicinamibacteria; order Vicinamibacterales; family CAVVIG01; genus CAVQFC01. The sequence goes on from JAYVMG010000295.1 coordinate 6,280, forward strand.
AGGCGCGTTGCCCCAGCGCATCGGAGGTGCCACATGCGGAAGACATGGTGTTCGTGCTGCGCGGTCCTGTTGCTGACGGCGAACGTCGCGTTCGCGGGACCGGGTGATCAGGCTGATCGCAGGGATTTTCAGGTCGCAAAGGACATCGCGACGAGCGTCCAGCGGTATACGCGGTTTACGATCTTCGACGACATCCGCGCAAACGTGAACGACGGTGTCGTCACGCTCTCCGGCAAGGTCACGATGCCGTTCAAGCGCGACGATATCGCCAAGCGGATCGGGAAGGTCGACGGCGTTCGCGAGGTGCGCGACAACATCACCGTGCTGCCGGTCTCGCAGTTCGACGACGAGCTGCGGTACAGAATCGCGAGGTCGATCTACAACAACTCGAACTTCTGGAACTACGCGATCATGCCCAACCCACCGATTCACATCGTCGTTGAGCATGGGCGCGTGACGCTGACGGGCGTCGTCCAGAGTAACGTCGACCGGATGCTCGCGCGATCGCTGGCCGCGCAGTTCGGCGCGTTCTCGGTGACGAGCGAATTGAAGACCGACGCTGAAATGAGCGACGCCCTTGCCAAATCCGAGTGAGCTGGCCGTGACCCTGCCGGCGGGCGCCGCCACCACGGCGCTCGTCTATCCCGGTGTCAGACACCGGGATCAATCAGCCACGGTGTCTGACGCCGGCGTCACGCTGATCCTGGGGCACGGCGCGGGCGCCGGACAGCGCAACGCGTTCATGGTCGACTTCGCGCACGCGCTGTCCGCGCGCGGCATCGATATCGTGACATTCAATTTCCTGTACACGGAACAGGGCCGGAAGATCCCGGATCGCGCGCCGGCGCTCGAAGCCTGTTATCGCGCCGTCATCGAGGCCGTTCGGGCGCACGTCGAATCGGCGCGCCGCGCGTTGTTCGTCGGCGGCAAGTCAATGGGCGGACGGATCGCGACGCAGGTGGCCGCAGCGGATCCGCAGCTGCCGCTCGCCGGCCTCGTGCTTCTGGGCTATCCGCTGCATCCGCCCGGCAAGCCGGAGCAGCTTCGCGACAAACATCTGCCGGCCGTCGCGCGACCGATGTTGTTCGTCCAGGGCGCGCGCGATGTGTTCGGCACGCCGGACGAACTGGCGCCGATTCTCGGTGTGTTGCAGCCGCCGCCGGTCGTGCACGTGGTTGCGCACGCGGATCATTCGTTCAAGCTGTCGAGGAAGAATCCGCCTGCGCAGGCCGCGATCTACGCCGAGATCCAGGACGCGATCATCGGCTTCGTCCGGCAGACTTCTCACTTCTAAGTTCTAACTTCTGACTTTCAACTCCATGACATCCCCACCGTGGGTGAAGCCGTGACGCAGATACAGGGTCACGCTGCGCCCTGACGGCCACAGCACCACGCGATCGACGCCATCGGCGCGAGCCGCGGCGATCGCGGCCTCGAGCAGGCGTGTGCCGATGCCGCCGCGGTCGGCCGGCCTGACGTACAGGTTCGACAAGTACGCGTGCCGCTCGGATTCGGTGATCGGATTGGGAATTTTCGGAATCGTGTGGAGCCAGACCTGCCCGACCATCGCATCGTCGGTGATCGCGACCCAGGCCCGCCAAGCCCTGGCGGTCGTCAGCTCGGTGCGCATCCAGGTGCTGCATCGCTTGATGAATGCCGCGTGCGGTTCGGTCGGTGGCTGCCGCCCGGCGCGGAATTCCCACCGCAATTCGGCCATCGCTCCGGCGTCAGCCGACGAGGCGCGTCGAATGTCAGTCATGGCAATCGCTCGTGAAGAAAACGCGACGCCGCCTGCGCGACGTCGTTCGGCCACTCGTGCCCGCCGTTGAACTCCAGCGACTGAACGCTGACGCGTGCGGCGCGAAGCCGTTGTAGATCCCGTTCGAACATCTCGCGCGCATACAGCTCGTCTCGCGTGCCGCGGCAGACGAGCGCCGTGCTCACGCGGCCCAGGGCGGCCGGGTCGAGCTCCGGCGGCACGTCGCCGCCGACCGCGATCACGCCGTCCACCGTCCGCGACGACGCCGCGGCCGCGCGGAACGTCATGGCGACACCCTGAGAGAATCCGGCGAACACCACGCGCAGCGCGCCGGGACACTCGTGATGCACAGCATCAAGCACATTCGCGACATACGCGAGATTGTCAGCGATCGCCAGCTCGCGGTCCTGCCGCGTCATCCAGCTGGCGACGACTTCGTTCGCACGCCGGTTGTAGAACCGGTGCAGCCCTTGAATGGACACGATCAGCCAGCGGTCGGCGCCAGGAATGCTGCGCAGGCGATCGAGCTGCTCGCCGGCGCCTTCGCCGTAGCCGTGGAAGCCGACCAGGATCGGCGCCGGACCTGGGGACACCGGCGGCTCGATCAGATAGCGTCCGTGCGCGCCGGTCGCCATCGTGCGTTCGATCACCAGATTACCTTGACCGTGCCGGATCCTCGGATCGCCGCATCGCGCGTGATCAGCGGAAGATCGATCGTCTGCGCCGCGGCGCAGATCAGCGCGTCGAACGGATCGCGCGTGAAGCGAAGTTCGTCGGCGCGGAACACCTGCTCCGGCGACACATCGAGCGGTTGATATGACGGGTTGCTGAACAGGTCGTCGAAGAACGCCCGCACGGTGCGCCGCAGGTTGATCCGCGACACGCGCGCCAGCAGGCTGCACTCCCACATCACCACAGTCGGCACATACAGAATCGCGTCCCGGCGTTCGCAGCGCTCGAACATCGACGCGGCGCGCGGACCAAGCTTGCCGCCGCCGGCGGCGTGAAACACCAGCGCGTGGGTGTCGACGACGGCCGCCTGCGGTTCAGCCACGGCGCACTCGCTTCTTTCCGGTCGTGCCGTAGGCCGGCGACGTTTCCTTGACCATCAACGGCCGGCCGAGCGACGCCTGGAAGATCGCGCCCATCGCAGCGTCCGCACCTTCGAGCCATGGATCGCTGGCATCGACGTCGATGGTCCCGACGACGGAGCGCGACGGTCCAGCATCGCCGGACGTTCGCGCGGCGGTCACGAGTTGATCGAGCAACTCGCTCACGCTGCGAACGCCCGGAGCGCCTGCGCGGCCCTTCAGCCAGGTCAGGTTGTCCGGCTCGAGCGTGACGGAGATCGCTTGCTTTGCCATACGATATTTATACGATATCGCCTAATCCAATGCAACCAGAACGTGTATCCTAGACAGCCGTGAACGCAGCCGACATCCGTCCCGTCGCCGCAGCCGAACAGACGCAGTCTTCGTTCGATCTCTTCCTGATTTTCGTCGGCGCCAACGTGGTCGCCACCACGTTTCAGGTGGGCGCAAGCCTCGCCGGGTCGTTCACCG
>JAYVMG010000296.1:0-9588 GCA_043759095.1 Acidobacteriota bacterium
TTCCTTCAAGTCTCGTTATCGAAAGTCCCTCGGCATCGGCAGCGGAGCCACGTCTGAACAACGCGCGCCGAGGCACTTCCGATGAACGCTAGCGACTAGGGAGGAGTAATCCCTCTACGCAGCTACGGCACGTCTATGAAAAAGGAGCGGGCCTAGCTAGGCGTGTCAGGGCGTAATGGTCTCGAAGACCACAACGAGCGCGGGACCCTGGCCAAGCGAACTCAGCGTCACGTCTTTTGCCGAAGGTCGGATTTCCACCAACATCTCGCGTCCGATATCGCGCTTTACGGCCCCGACCTCGCTCGACACGCGTCCGTTGAGCACGAACGCGAGGCGTTCGCGCAGTGAGGGTTGTTCGGTTAGGTTGATCGACGAGCCAGCCTTCGAGAGATCCCAGAAGATCGCGCGAATGGTCTTGCCCGCCAATGCCTTCACACGCGCACCGTTCTTTTCGACACGCCAGCCGCTGGAGGACACATCGAAGTCGAGCGTGACCTGCTGATCCGCAGGAAGCGCCATCGGCTGGGGACTCTGAGGTTGCGGAGGCACTTGCGGGTGAGGCGCCAGCCATTCCGTGCGCAGCACCGGCTGGTACTCCATCACGAACGCCAGTTGGTCGCTGTCGTTGCTCATTCCGTGCTCGACGTTGGACGGGGGGAGACCCACACCATGAGAGCCGAGTTGATGGGTAACGCCGCCAATGGAGTAGTCGAGTGCGCCTCCAAGACCCAGCGTGAACTGCTCCTGGTTGTGATGGTGTGGCGTCTGTCGCCATTTGGGAGAGACGCTGGCAATTACCACGCTGCTCGTGTCTGTAAGCACCGCCCTGGCGCCAGGATAGGACGCGTACGGCGCCGCCGGGATTGCCGCCATGTCGTGATAGGTGACCGGCTCAGTCGGCGCCCCGAGGATCAGTTGCGGATGGATCAGGGCCAAGCCAGCGGCGAACGCGGCAGCAGGAATCAGAAACTTACGCATCGAGATTTTCTCCCCTAAGTATGCCCCGCACGGCCACCCGGCAGCGGAGATGATTATGTACCGACGAGCGCCCAGGCCGCTCGCTCACTAGGCGGGCGGATCACGGCCGCGTGCCGCCGTTCCATCCCGTCACGATCGTGATCGGCGGAATGCTGCCGCCTTCGACCGGGACGTTCATCAGGAAGCGGCCGTCAGCCGCCACGGCGTATTGCTGTTTCGTGCCGACCGCAGGAAGGATGTTCAACCCGGTGGCGAGGTGGACGCTGAAGAGCGGCGTCGGCCTCCCCACCTCCAGCGATCCGCCGCCTGCGCCGGACGCGACCGGCACCGCCATGAGTCGTGAGTCTCGCGAGACGTAGAAAAGCTCTTTACCGTCAGCCCGCCATCGCGGCTGCGCGCCGCCCTCGGGCGATACTGGGAATTGCGTGCCCGGGCCCGGGAACGGTTTCAGATAAATCTCCATGCGTCCCGATTCGTTCGACTGATAGGCCACCCAATGGCCGTCAGGCGAAAATTGTCCGGCCTCCTCGTCGAAACGTGTCTGGGCGATCGGAAGCGGCTTCTGAATGCCATCAAGCGGCAGCGCCCAAAGATCCACGCCTGTTGCCGGTACCTGAATCGCGTAGAGCAGAAACCGCCCGTCGGAAGAGACCGACATGGGGAGTTTTACTGAACCCGTTGGCTCTGCCAACAGGCGCTCGGCGCCATCGCCACTCACAGACTTCTCGTAGAACTCAAAAAGACCATTCTTGGTCGATGTGAAGATCACACGCTGGCTGGATGCCCATACGGCATACAAGTCGATCTGCTCATTGAGCGTAAAGCGGCTCGGCACGCCGCGGACGAGGTCCATGAGCCAGATATCGAGACTCGATCCCACCATCCGCGAGATAGCCGCGCGGTGGCCATCGGGCGAGATTTCAGGACCTGCCGGCGCATTCTCGTCGATTGGCCCGACAGTACCGCGTTCGACGCCCCCGCGATCGTACCAGGTGAGACGTCGCGGGACGGCAAGTCCCGAGCGGTATGCCAGCACTCCCCTCGAAGACGCGCTGACCGCGCCGCGAGCCATGGACCCGTCCCAGCCGACCGCTTCGGCGACTTGGACGCCATCGCCGGTCACCGTCGCCCGCACCGGGTCGAAGCGAAGGGCGTCGATCCCGCCCTTGCGAACGAGCAACAACATACCCGGGGCGACATAGGTCGCCGGCACTTCGTCCTCGAGGAGGCGGATCGGATCGCCGCCATCAAGCGAGCCCACGAACAAGCCTTGCGTGCCTTTCGCTCCCTGGGTCGAGACAAAGAGAAAATGGCGGCCGTCTGGAAGAAATTCAGGCCACCGGTGGCTGTTCTGTCCGGGACTGAGGCGCGTCACGGGCGTCGCCGCGCCGCCTGAGGACGAAATTCGCATCAGGATGCCGGCGGTGCTCGGTGCGAACACAATCGTGCCGTCAAGATTCCAGGTACCGCCGCGTCCGTTCGGCGCGTCGGTGACGATGCGCACGGCTCCGCCGTCGCTGTCGATCATCTTCATCTTGCCGTTAGCGAAAAACACAATCCTCCGGCTATCCGGCGACCAGAACGGAAATATCGCGCCTTCCGTTCCGGCCAACTCCCGGGACGTAAGCTGGTCGAGGGGCCGCAGGAACAGCTTCGACGCGCTTCCTGTGGCACCGACGAAGGCGAGATGCCGTGCATCTGGAGAGAGCGCGAACGACAGCGGCTCGCTTGTGGGCGGCGTCGGAATCTGGAACCGCAACGATGCCGGCGACTCTGCACGCTGGCGCGGCAGTCGCGTGCCGACGAAAAGCGCCGCCGCAGAAACGCCGGCGATGGCCACAACCCACATCCACGGGCGCCGCGCACTTCGGCGGGGCGTCCTGTCGGCGGGCGATGTCGCGGTCAACGCGTCGTCGATCTCCAAGCGCGCATCGGCGGCCGAGTCGAGACGGCGTTTGCGATCCTTGTCGAGACAGCGCCGCAGCAGTCGGCGAATCGGTGCGGGCGTGTCGGGGGGCAGCGCACTCCAATCCGGCTCCGCGCGCAGCACCGCCGCGAGCACGTGCGATAGCGTCTCGCCCGCGAAGACTGGGCGACCGGTGAGCATCTCCAGCAGGACGACGCCGAACGCCCAGAGGTCGCTGCGCTTGTCGACAGCCTTGCCGGCCGCCTGCTCCGGGCTCATATAGGCCGCCGTGCCCAGAATGATGCCCGCCTGCGTTGCGTGCATCGAGAGCGTCGGGGAGTTCATCGCGTTCGCGCTCGACCCGCCCGTAGGATCCATCGCCTTCGCAAGGCCAAAGTCCAGCACCTTGACCATGCCATCCGGGCGGACCTTGATGTTCGCGGGCTTGAGGTCGCGGTGGATGATCCCCTGCTCGTGCGCCGCCTCGAGCGCTTCGGCGATCTGTCTGGCGATCGGCAACGCCTCATCCATCGGGATCGCACCCCGCGCAATCCTCTGCGACAAGTCCTCGCCCTCGACCAGTTCCATCACGAGCGCGGTGACTCCGCCGCTCTCTTCGAGCCCGTAAATGCCCGCGATGTGGGGATGATTCAGCGACGCGAGCGTCTTCGCTTCGCGCTGAAAGCGCGCCAGACGATCGGTGTCATGAGCGAAGGCTTCGGGCAGCACCTTGATCGCGACGTCGCGGTCCAACCTGGTGTCGCGCGCACGAAAGACCTGTCCCATGCCGCCCTCACCGATCGGCGCAGTGATGTCGTAGACGCCGAGACGCGTTCCAGGAGTGAGGGGCACGGGAAGTGTTTGGGATTATAAAGGATGTCGTTACTTTGAAGGATTAGTAACGGCGAAGTGTTTAGCGATTCTTCTAGGGACCTGATTACCGGCATCCCGGACAGCCACGCCGACGCGAAAATACCGCCACTTCGGGAGGTTTCGGCCTCGACGGTGGACCAGATTTCCACAAAACGTCGGAGAACTGCTCAATCCGTCGTGATCGGACCCCGCGTCGCTCGACTTGTCATGTAACCGTTCCCTGACATGACAAGACCGGGCCCGTGCGACAAAGGGAAGCGGCTGCCCGGCCGGATTGCGGAATCCCGAGATAAGACGTCGATCAGACCGACGGCGAGCCGCTGCCGGCGGATTCCGAAGCGTCAGGTGACCCCGGCGCGAAGACGGTCTTGCTGAAAACGGCCATTCTCGGACAGGGCATCGCCCTCGAGTACGTCGACGAACTTGGTGGCGCACTCCGCGCCCCGCGCCGCCCCGCGCGACATTAGAGCGACTTCAGGTATTCCGCCAGGTCGTTCATCTCGGCGTCGGTCATACGCAGGTTGAACACTTGGTTGTAGTGTTGAACCACCGACACTAGTGTCGGATAACGTCCGTCGTGGTAGAACCCACCTTTAGCGTGCGCCCACAATCCCTTGAGCGGCGTCGTGCGGTAACGGCCGTCCGGGGAGCGGCTCGCCTGGAAATCATCGATGCCGATCTCGTCGGCGGTGTGCATCGCCCAGCCAGGTTCCGTGAACAGCGGCGGCACATGGCAGGTGGAGCAGCGCGCGGGTCCGTTGAACAACTGCTGACCGTGATCGGCGGCTCGCTGATCGAAGCTGCCTGTGGGCGGGGCCGGGGCGGGGATCGACAGCTGATAGAACTGCAGCGCCGCCAACCGCGACGTGATTCCATCGTCGCCGCCGGTCCTGACGTTGCCGAATCCCGCCCGCGCCGCCACCGGGAACTTCGTCTTGTCGTTCAGCCGTGGATCGTAGAAGACGCCAGAGCCGTGCATCTCGAGATTGGCGACGAAGGCATTCCAGTACGGCACGCTGCCCCAGCCAGTGTAGGTATGCATGTTGACGCCGGCCAACCCGAAGGCAGGCGGAATCAGCGTGGCCGCGGTCTTGCCGTCCGGCCGGAACGCCTTTCCATCGAGAAACAGTTCCGCGTCGAACTTGCCAGGTCCCCAGCTGTTCAACACCGTCCGAACCGTCGCCTGATCGACCTGGAGCAGGCTGGCGACGGCGCTGAGATCGGGGGAGAGCGCGACGATCGCGCCGACGTTGAGATCGCGATTCGGCCAGCCGTCGAGACGATGTCCAATGCCTGGCGCAAATGAATCGTCCACGGTGGAGTGGCAAAACGCGCAGCTCAAGCCGAACGTCTGCGGCAGGCCGTTGGCGCCGCCAAACGGCATGATGCCAATCACGGCCTTCGCGTTGATCAGGGCCAGCGTATTCGCCGGATCGTTCAAATCGATAGTGTGATTGGCGATGGCCGAGAGGACCGGCCTCGGGATCAGGTCGACATCGAGTTTCAGTCCGACCGCGAGCGCCGTCGCAGGCCCCACGCCGGGACCGACGCCGCCGAGACGGGCTCCGCCGATGGCCTGGTGCAGCTTAAGGGTGTCGCTCCAGAAGTGTTCGTCGCCGAAGGTGTCGCCCCGGAAGATCTGCCGGCCCAGATTGAAGAGGTCACCATTGTGCTGCTCGATCACGGCATCGAACGTGCCCGGCGCCGCGGCGGTTGGGTTTACGCGCTGCGCGCGCACTCGGTAGGACGTCAGCGACAACCCGAGGACGAAGATGAACGGAACAACGATCACGGCGACGGCGAGCTTGGCGCGCATAGGCATGACTCCATTCCTGGTGTTCGAGCACAACACCCATTGGATGTCCTGACCTCGTTCGACGTTGCCAGCTCTGCCACCGAATCACGATGTGTGACCGGCGCGAATGGATTCCATTGTCTATTCGCGCCCGCGACTCATGTTGTTCCGAACGGGGCCCCCCGACCGCCCGTAACCGCATGACGCAAGGCTGTGCGATCAAGGCCGCACGTGGGTCAGGTCAGGCTTGCCAGGCGAGCGAACACGCGACGGACGATGTCGTCGCAACGCGTGCGATGGAACGTAAAGGCGTCCGCGGTGGTACCGCCGGCGCGCGAGTACAGCTCTCGCCGCATCAGGGCGCGAGCACGGTGTAGCCGGGTCTTGACGGCTTCCTCGCCCAACTCGAGCCCCGCCGCCGTTTCAGCGGTGGAGAGGCCTTCGATCTCGCGCAGCATGAACACGGCACGATAGGAATCGGGCAGCGCGTCCACCGATTCCTCGACGAGGCGTTTCAACTCGGAGGCGTAGGCCTGTCGTTCGGGACTCGGTCCCGCGGATTGCGTCTGTGGCATCGCGTCTCTCCCGGACTCGTGATCCATGGGTTCGGTCGGTCGCGCCCGGCGGCGGCGTCCCAGTGCCTCGTGAATCACGATGCGCGTCAACCACGTGGAAAACGTCGCTCGGCCTTCGAACTGTGGCAGGTGCGTGAATGCATTCAGGTAGGCCTGTTGCATCACATCCTCGGCTTCAGTGTCGTTCTTGACGATGGCCCGCGCCACCCGGTAAGCGCGCTGGTTGTAGCGGCGCATCAGCTCTTCGAAGAGGGTGGTGTGGCCAGTACGCACCGCGACCACGAGTTGCTCGTCGGTCATTGAGGCTGGAGGGCCAAGGCGACTGACGTCATCCGAAACGGTCACAGCTGGATCCTCTCAGGCATTGGATGTGTTCATGACGGTCCACAAGGCAACGGCTGTGCCACAGCATCAGTCGCAGATTGCCTTCTGTTCGTCTAGAAATGCCGAAGGTCTTCGCGCCCGTTCTTTACCGGCGATGTAAATGTGATCGGTAGGGCGTAACGAATCCATGACCCGCCAGGCACGGCGGAAGCCCTATAGCCGACTTGACAGGTCGGATATCGAATTGTACGATGCCGACTCAATCTTGAGACTGAGTCTCACGATGAATGCCGTCGGATGTACACAAAAAGGCCCGCCAGGTGCTCAATACCCGGCGGGCTGTGAACGCCGAGCCGGCATCACGGTTGGTCTGAGCCCGTGCGCGACGTTCCGCCGCAGTGTAGCCGACCGCTTCCTCTGCCGCAAACCGATCCGTCCCGGGCTCCTTCGCGAGCGATGTGCTCGCAAAAGGAGTGTCGATGCGTTCGATTCCCATTGCTCTGCTTGTCGGTGTGTTGTCTTTCGCGGGTGCTTCCGCATCCGCACAAGAACGGCCCTACTTCGTCACCTACGACCACTATCTCGAGGAACGCGGCAATCTCGAGGTGGCGGTGTCGACCACCACCGGTGTCCCGAAAGACGGCGGGCCCCTCTACACGGCGCCCTGGTTAGAACTCGAATACGGATTCACCGGGTGGTGGACCGGCGAGTTGTACGTCGAAGGCGTCACGACCCGGCACAATGGGTCGGGTTTCACCGGCTGGCGATGGGAGAACCGTTTTCGGCCACTTCAGGGTGAGCATCGCATCAACCCGGTGCTCTACGTCGAGTACGAGAGCATCAACGAGGCGAGCCGGATTCAGAAGGAGATCGTCGGTAGCGGTCGCTTGTCGTCAGAGCCGATCGCTGACCTCCGACGGGAGCACGCTCGGGAACTCGAGGCGAAGCTCATTCTGTCGAGCGCGGTACGCGGCTGGAACGTGTCAGAAAACATCATCGTCGAGAAGAATCTCTCGGCCGATGAAGGAGTCGAGTTCGGGTACGCTGTCGGCGTTTCGCGATCCCTGGGAGGACTGGCGAGCGGGATCGCGTGCCGGTTCTGTCGGGAGAACTTTGTCGCAGGCGTCGAAGCGTATGGTGGTCTCGGCAGCTCGCAAGAAGCCGCCCTTGGGGAAACGCGGCATTTCATCGCGCCAGTGCTCGCGTGGCATCTCGGCGGGCGGTCCACGTTGAGGGTCTCGACGGGATTCGGCCTCACGCGGGCCAGCGACCGCGTGTTGCTCCGTGTCGGCTACGCCTACGAAGTTTCGCTGAGGGCAAAGTAGTGCGCCCGAGTACTCGCCGTCTGATCGCGCTCGTCCTGCTGATTGCCACCGTAACGCTCGGCGCTCAGGCGCGGGAACGCGATGCCGACTGGGTTGCACCCGCCGCCGCCGCCGCGCGATCGAATCCGATCGCTGGCCGAGTGGACCTCGTCGCCGGCGGGCGCAAGGTATTTCACCAGCGGTGTGCCTCGTGTCATGGTGCCGATGGCCGAGGAACGTCCAAAGCGCCTGACTTGACGGAACAGGATATCCATACCCAAACCGATGGTGCGCTGTTCTGGAAAATCAGCCATGGGAACGCTCGGACCGGGATGCCCGCGTTCAGTCTTCTACCCGAGCCGCAACGTTGGCAACTCGTGCTGCACATTCGGTCGCTCACATCGCTGCCGTTCGCTCCTGAGATCGTGCTTCCCACTCTTCAGCACTGTTCCGTGGCGTACCCGAAGATGGCCAGCGAGTACGGGCTCGTGTGCAGTTTCAATCCGACGTTTCCGAGTCATGGTTCTGAACTTTCCGGGAACTCCAGTTCCCAGAAGGATCAGAACGATGGAGACCAACCACGAGATCATCGACCGCCTCACGAACGCGCTGCAGTCGGCGCTGCTGCTCGCCGCACGACTTGAACCCGATGTCCGGCAGTCCGCGCGTGATGCCGCGCAACTCTTCGACGCTGTCTCAAAGGCTTCGTCAGCCGCACACGAACTGCGGCGCGGACAGGCGGGGCTGACACCTCGCATTGCTCCAGGGGGCCGGTGAGCGCCCGCCCCCACCAACGGCTTGTCCGCGTACGACGGGCGTCCATGCGCTTGCATTGTTCAGCATTGCGACCACTCCGACTAGCACGATCAGCAGTACCTGTCTGCCCATGTACATGAGACCCCCTATTGTGGCCACCGGATGGGCATGGTTATACACCGAAGTCAAATGCGTGCGGTCAAATCCAATGCCGCGCGGAGATCGACTTGACGCGATCGAATTCGTTGGGCGGGTTGGTAAACCCTACGCCGTTTTTTCGCGATTCAAATGATGTGCTTTCGAAGACGCGTGAGGGCCGCGCGTTGCGTCATCTCATGTTTCCGGTATGGCCGAGGGAATACCGTCCCGGCTGCGGCCACACGCACAGCCCGTGTGGCTCACGGCCGACCGGAATGCGGTGCGTCAGGGTGCCCGTGGCGGTGGCGAAGACGTACACCTCGTCGTCATACCGTCCTGATACCCACAACTCGTTGCCGTCGGCGGTGACATTGCCCATGTCAGGGCTCCCACCTCCCGGAACGGGCCAGTTTGCGACGATCTGGCGCGTGGAGAAATCGAGGACGCTGATCGATCCCGGACCGTGTCGGCCACCCGCCGTCGTGTTCCACCCCCTGTTCGTGACGTACAGGCGGGTGCCATCGCGGCTCGGATACAACCCGTGCGTCCCAATCCCTGTCGCGATGAAACCGACGCGCGTGAACGCGATCGGATCGACCAGGATGACGCCGCCGCCTGTCATGTCCGCGACGAAGAATATCGTCCCATCCGGAGCCGAACGGATGTCCTGCGGCATCGGAGGCATCGCGTGGTCGGCATGTCGCTTTCCGAACAGCGCGGTCAACTTCTTGAGGGGATTCGACGTACTGGCTCCGAGTGTTAGATAGCCAACCACTGCGCGTTTCGCGAGATCAATCTTGACGAGCTGACCCGAGAATTCACACGTCGCGATGGCATAGCGACGGTCCGACGTGAACTCCATGTGGTCCACACCCTTGCACTTCAGGGCGAGTGATTGGACGAGCCTCATGTCGTGCGCATCGCGAAAATCAATGCGCT
>JAYVMG010000297.1:0-3596 GCA_043759095.1 Acidobacteriota bacterium
CGGGTCAATGGATGACGGCCACCGTGTCGGGCCGCCAGAGGAGCTGCGGACGATACTCGGCGGGCGTCAGGTTGGTCACGCGCGTGGCGTGCGCCACGAAGATGCGGGGGGCGGCGAAGTAGATCATCGGCTGATGGTCGTAGAAAATCTTCTGCACCTCATTATAGAGCTGCCGGCGCTCGGCGAGGTCAGGCGATGCGATCTGCTTCGTCATCAGCTCGTCGATGCGGCGCTCCCAGTCGGTGGCCGGCGTCTTCTCCTCGAGATTCCACATGTGCGCGCCGCCGGAACTGAGCCAGAAGTCCTGATTGGTGCCCGGATCGAGGTCGGTTTTGTCGGCGTTGAAATAGATGGCGTCGTACTTCGCCGTCAGGAACGCCTGGATCACCGCGCGGGAGTCGAGCGCGACGACGTCCACCGTGAGGCCGATCTTCTTCAGCTCGTCGCGGATCACCGCCACGCCGCGCTCCATGCTCGGCCGGCCTTTCTGCGTCAGCAGCGTGAAGCGCACCGGCTGCTTGCGCGCGTCCTTCAGCACACCGTCGGCGCCCGCGGTCAACCCGATCGAGGCGAGCTGCTGTTTCGCCGCCGCGGGATCGTAGGGCGTCTGCGGCATCCCGTCCCAGTACCACGCCTTGTTCGCTGGCGTTTCCGGACCGTAGACCGGTACGCCCGCGCCGAAGAACACGGTGTCGACAAACACTTTGCGATCGACCGCCATGTTGATCGCGCGGCGCAGTTCGTCCCGCTGCAGCCACGCGGCACGCGGATCGCCGCCGAACGCGCCCGGCTTCAGGTTGAAAAACAATCCTTCCGCGTTGCGCGAGACGCCGAGGTCGAGCAGCGTGAGCGTGCCCGCATCCGCCGACCGCTTCAGCGACGCGTAGCTTTCCGGCGAGATCTCGCTCGTCATCATGTCGAGCTGGCCGGATTGCAAACGCAAAAGTTCCGCGCTTTGGTCCGGCAGGATTTCAATCGTCACGCGATCGAGATACGGCAGCGATGCGCCGTCCGGCGCCTTGCCGAAGTAGTGCGGGTTGCGCGTGAAGACGACGCGCTGCCCGGCCACGTACTGACTCAGCACGAACGGGCCGAGCCCGACGATGTCGGACGCCGGCGTGTCGAGGCCCCATGCTTTGGCGAACGTGCCCGCCTTGAACGCCGCTTCGAGCTTGTGGCGCGGGAGGATTGGCAGGATCTCGAGGACGCGCACGCCGGGCGCGAACGGCGCCGCAAACGTGATGACGATCGTGTGGGGATCCGGCGCGGCGACCTGCAGCGGCTTCCCGCCGGTCCGCACCGCGTCTGCCAGGATGCTTTGCGCCTTCTCGTCGTTCGCCACCTCGAACGCAAACAGCACATCGTCTGCGGTGAAGGGGTGGCCGTCGGAGAAGACGACGTCGCGCCGGAGATGCATCGTGACGCGGCGGCCGGCGTCTTCGCTGGTCCAGCTTTCCGCAAGCGACGGCTCGACTGCTTGCGTCGCCTGGTTGATGCGAACGAGCTTGCCCTGGGTGAGGTTGGAGATCAGTTCAGTAGTGGAATCGCGCGCGGCGTGACGGTTGAAGCTGCGCGGCTCGGAGCGGACGGATGCGATCAGGTCGCCGCCGCGCGGGACGCCGGCTTTCGAGACGGCCGTCGCGGCCGGCTCGGACGCGGTATTCGAGCGGCATCCGGCACCGGCGAGAACGCCGGCAATCACGAACGCGACGGAGGCCGCCAGTCGGCGTGTCTGTCTGGTCAATATCTGGCCCAGCGGCCAAGAAACTGCCCGATCAAAAGCGTGTGCCGTTGAGCGGCCCAGCTTCGGATTTGCGCGCAAATTCTGATTTTTCGCAAACATCCTTCGTCCGTTGGCTAGGTTCTTGGCCGGAACCGCTGGCGTTCAGCTTACCTCATCGAGCCGCCGGTCTCGCAGCAACCTGCGTCTCCGCAATGACTTACGGCATCAGCACCGCCCGGCACCGATTTGTGGCACCCCCCGTGCCCTTATAGACGGCAACCGGAGGTCAGAGATGACGACGAGTGAGAGCGTTTCGGAAGCTGGATTCGAACCCCGTATCGGTCGCAGCGTTTCGCTGGACCATGCCGCCGAGTTACTCGGCGTGTCGCGCCGGACGATCTACAACCGGATTCGCGACGGGCGCCTCCAGACCATTCGAACACTCGGCGGTTCGCAGCGTGTGCTCATCGATTCCGTGCAGGAAGACCGCAGTCACGCTGGGGACATGTCGTCCCGCAGCCACGCGCTCTAACATCCATCCCCCCGGCGGAGATATCCATGGTTCCCCAGGCCGTCAACCGCTCGCGGATCGCCGCGACGTTCTTTTCTTTATCGCTGGTCTTTGCGGCCGTGCCAGCAGCAGCCGGCGCGCACAACGCGCGGGTGAGCGCCGACCTCGCCGATCATCTCGCGTCCGGATCCCAAAACATCCGCGTCATCGTCCACGGGACGAAGGCGGAGGTGGACGCGCTGGCGGCGCGCTACAACCTGACGATCGCCAAGTATCTGCAGAGCGGCGCGGTGTTCCAGGTGAACGCGGGTCAGCTGGCGGCGATGCGGCAGGACGACACGCAGGATCATCTGTCGGGCGACATCCGAATTCAGTCGTCGGTAAGCGCGGCGGACGCGCAGGCGATCGGTGCGGACCAGGTGTGGGCGGGATCGGATGTGCGGCCGCAGACGGGTAAGGGGATCACCGTTGCGGTGATCGATTCGGGGATCAACACGAACCACAACGCCTTCAGGGGCGGGCGCGTGCTGGCGACGAAGGATTTCACCGGTGGCGACGGGCAGGATCATTACGGTCATGGCACGCACGTGGCGGCAATCATCGCGGGCCAGGGTGGGAAGACGATTGAGGCGGGCGACTACCGCGGCGTTGCGCCGGGCGCGTATCTCCTCAACCTGCGCGTCCTGGGCGACGATGGGTCGGGGGCGATCAGCGATGTGATTGAGGCGATCGATTGGACGATTGCGCACCGGCAGGAATACAAGGTGCGGATCATCAACCTGTCGATGGGCGCGCCGGTGTTGCAGCCGTATCGCGACGATCCGTTGTGCGAGGCGGTGGAGCGTGCGACGCGCGCGGGTCTGGTGGTGGTCGTGGCGGCGGGCAATTACGGGCGGACGAAGGACGGCAGGACGGTGATGGGCGGGATCACGGCGCCGGCGAACAGCCCGTACGCGATTGCGGTCGGGGCGATCGACACGCACGACACGGCGGTGCGGTCGGACGACACGCTGGCGGCGTACAGTTCGCGCGGACCGACGCGGTACGACCTGATCATCAAGCCGGACATGGCGGCGCCGGGGAGTCACATCCGGTCAGCGGAGTCAGCGGGATCGTACCTTTCGACGACCTACGCGACGAAGCACGTATCGGGCGCCGGGCCGGACGCGGTGATGCAGTTATCGGGCACGAGCATGGCGGCGGGTTTCGTGAGCGGCGCGGCGGCGCTGGTGCTGGACGCGCGCGAGGGGCTGGCGCCGCGGGATACGAAGGCGGTGCTGCAACTGACCAGCACGTTCATGCCGGCGGCCGGCCTGGTCGGCGCGGGCGCCGGAGAAATCAACGCGCTGGCGGCGGTTGAAC
>JAYVMG010000298.1:0-9584 GCA_043759095.1 Acidobacteriota bacterium
GCGCGCGACGATGATCATCGGGTTCGCCGGCCTGCTTGGAAGCAGCTACATCTTCTATTCCTGGCTGCCCGACGCGCCGGTCTATCTGAATCTGACGTACGGCCTCACGGGATTTTTCGTCGGCGCGGTCACCACCGTCCCCATCGTCGCGCTGCGCGCGTTCCCGGCGGCGGTACGCTTCTCGGGTCTGTCGTTTTCCTACAATGTGTCGTACGCGATCTTTGGCGGGCTGTCGCCGGTGGTCCTCACGTGGTGGGCGCATACCCAGCCAATGGCGCCGGCCTACTACGTCGGCGGCCTGGCGATCCTGGGGATGATCCTCGCGTTCGCCCCGATGTCAGATTCTTCCGGGACCTGACGGCCGAAATCTGCGACACTTCCGCCCGTGATACGACGTTTCACCGAGCACAACGTCTGGAAGTTCTTCGGCGTCCTGCCGAAGGCGTCCGCACCCGTCGCGGCCGCGTGGTGGATCGTGCTCGTGCTGCGAGGCGTGCTGCCGGCGCTCTTCGCGATCGCCACCGGCGTGCTTATCGGCGCCGTGCAGCACGGCGACAGCATGGCAAGGCCGCTCACGATCGTCGGCGTCATCTTCGTCCTGCTCCAGGTGCTGACGCCGATTCATCAGGCGCTCTCCGCGAACCTCGGCGACCTCACCGCATCGTGGCTATTCGATCGGCTCGGCGAAGCGTGCGTGCGCCCGCCGGGCATGGGCCACCTCGAGAACGCCGCGCTCGCCAGCGATCTGACGGTCGCGCGCGACTTCGATCTCGGCATGACCGGTCCGCCGCTGGCGTTCTCCATGGATTTCATCGCCGGCGCCATGGTCGAAATGATCGGCGGCGTCGCCGCCGCCGGGCTGCTGCTCGCCTACTCGTGGTGGGCGGCGCTCGTGCTCGCCGGCGCGTGGATCTCGACGCAGTGGCTGCTGCGCGAGAGCGGCGTCTGGTGGGATCGCAACACGCCCGAGGTGCGCGCCTCGCAGCGTGACGCGGAATACACCTATCGCATGGCCGTGGATCCCGGTCCGGCCAAGGAACTGCGTCTCTTCGGTCTCGGCGGCTGGACGATCGCGCGCTTCGTGGAGCGGCGGACGTTGCTACACAAGTTGCAGTACGAGGCGACGCGTCTGCGCGAAAAGTCGATGGCCTTGAGCCTCCTGATCGTGCTCAGCGCGAACGTGCTGGTCTTCTGGTCGCTGGCGTCGGCGGCGACCGCCGGCCGCATCTCACTGCCGGAAGTCGTTGTGTTCGCGCAGGCGGCGGTCGGCGTCTCGCTGCTCGCGTTCGGCGGTTTCTCCTGGGCGCTCGACGGCGCGTCGGCGCCGGTCGCGGCGGTGCTGCGGCTCGAAGGGGCGATGGCCACCGCAGGCGCGCTTGCCTCTGGCACGCGACTGGCCACGCATATGCCGGCGCGCGAAATCCGTTTTCGGGACGTCACGTTTGCCTATCCAAGCCCCTCGACGTCGCTCGAGGCAAGCGGCACACCGGTCCTCGAACACTTCGACCTCACGATCCCGGCCGGCTCGTCAATCGCGATCGTCGGCCAGAACGGGGCGGGAAAAACGACGCTCGCCAAGCTGCTGTGCCGTCTCTATGAACCGCAAGCGGGCGCAATCGAGATCGACGGCGTCGACCTGCGCGAGATCGATCTGATCGCATGGCGCGCGCGGGTGACCGCGGTCTTCCAGGATTTCATCCGCCTCGAGCTGCCGTTGCGCGATAACGTCGCGCCATCTGGCGCGCCGGACGCGACGATCACCGCCGCCCTTGAATCTGCCGGCGCGGCGGGGCTCGCCGGCCTCGATACGATTCTGGCCCGCGGCTACACCGGCGGCACCGAACTCTCCGGCGGGCAGTGGCAGCGCGTCGCGCTGGCGCGCGCGCTCAGCGCGGTCACACTCGGCGCCGGCGTCGTCCTGCTCGACGAGCCGACGGCGCAACTCGACGTCCGCGGCGAAGCGGAGATCTTCGATCGTATCCTCGCCGCCACGCGGCATTGCACGACGATCCTGATCTCGCACCGGTTCTCCACCGTGCGTCACGCCGATCGCATCTGCGTGCTCGAACACGGGCGCGTCGTCGAGTTGGGTACACACGACGAGTTAATGGCGAAGAGCGGACGCTACCAGACGATGTTCGATCTGCAGGCGCAGCGATTCAACGCGGCCGAGGACGAGGAGGGCAAGAAGTATGACCTCCTCGCCTGAGACGCTTTCGTCTGAGAAGACCCGCGACGAGCTGCCGCCGGCGCTGTCGTCGATGTGGCGCCTGTGCAAGCTCGGCTACCGGCACGAGCCGCGGCTGATGCTCGTGTCGTTTCTCCTCGCGCTGGTTTCGGCGCTGCCCGATGCGATGATCGCGGTCTGGCTGAAGCTGCTCGGTGACGGCGTGCTGGAGCATCGACCGCGCCTCGCGCTGGCTGCGGCGGTCGGTCTGGGCGTATCCGCGACGGCCACATGGCTCTTGCGCACGGTGAGCACACGAGTGCAGCGACGCTTCCGCGACAAAGTGACGATCGCGCTCGAGTCGCACGTCGCGCGGTTGCTGGCATCGATCGCGACGATCGCACATCACGAGCGGCCCGACTATCTCGACCGGCTGTCGGTGTTGCGCGACCAGATCTTCGTCCTCGATCACATGTATATGTCGGTGTTCTCCACCTGCGGGTGGATCCTGCGCCTCGGGGTCACCGTTGTACTGCTTGCGTCGATTCATCCGGCGCTGGTCCTGCTGACGATGTTCGCCCTGCCGACTGTGCTGACGTCGACATGGCGCCCGGGCGTCGAGCGTGTCGCACAGGAGCAAGGCGCGCAGTCCGCGCGGCTCGGCCGTCACCTGTTCACCCTCGCGACGACGGCGGCCGCGGGCAAGGAAGTGCGGGCGCTCGGCATCGGCAACCGTCTCGTCGCGCAGCGGCGGGAGGCGTGGGCGCGGTGGTACGGGCCGGTCGCGGCGGCGCGATGGGGATCGGCGCTGTGGCACACGCTGGCGTGGGCGATCTTCGGCGGCGCGTACGTCGGCGCGGTGGTGTTCGTAGCAACCCGCACCGATTCGTCTCCTGGCAGCGTCCTGCTCGTCCTGGCCGCGGGTTCGCGACTGTCCGCGTACATCGGCGCCACCATCGGCGAGATCGGATTCCTGCGCGGCGTCTGGATGGACGGCTCACGCCGTTTGGCGTGGCTCGAGGACTACGCCGCGTCACTGACCGCGGACACCGATCGCTTGGCGCCGCCGGTGCTCACCCACGGCATTCGCCTCGATCACGTGTCGTTCACCTACCCGGGCACATCACGCATCGTGCTCGACGATGTGTCGTTGACCATCCCCGCGGGTTCCGTCGTGGCCATCGTCGGCGAGAACGGTGCGGGCAAGAGCACGCTCGTCAAGCTGCTCGCGAAGCTGTACGAGCCTTCGTCGGGATCGATCGTCATCGACGAGACGCCGCTGGCGCGGATGCCGGCGGACGCGTGGCGCAAACGGCTCGGCGGCGCGTTCCAGGATTTCTTCCGCTTCGAGTTCCGCGCGCGTCACTCGATCGGACTTGGCGACCTGCCGCGAATGGACGACGATGCGGGGGTGATGCGGGCGGTCGAGCGCGCCGGCGCGAACGACGTCATCGAACGCCTCGCGTCAGGGCTCGACACGCAGCTTGGTCCGACATGGCCCGACGGCGTCGATCTGTCGTTCGGCCAATGGCAGAAGATGGCGCTCGCGCGCGGCTTCATGCGTGAGCATCCGCTGTTGCTGATCCTCGACGAGCCGACCGCCGCGCTCGACGCCGAAACCGAGCACGCGCTGTTCGAGCGCTACGCGGCGGCGGCGCAGGTCAGCAACGACGACGGCCGCATCACGATCCTGGTGTCGCACCGCTTCTCCACCGTGCGCATGGCGGGCCTCATTGTCGTCCTCGACGGCGCCAAGCTGGTCGAAGCCGGGAGTCACGACGAGCTGATGGCGAAGGGCGGACAGTACTCGCAGCTCTACGGCATTCAGGCCGCGGCGTACCGGTAGACGAAGGGCTCAGGGCTGAAAGACCGTGCGCATTTAGTCCTTCTTCCGTGACTTGCGCGCGGCCAGCGCCGCTTCGAGCATCGGAATCTGCGCCGTGTCCTTCAGGCGTTTCGCGGCGCGCTTGCTGACGATGACGCGTTCGAGCGGCAGGACTCTAACCGGAACACCGTCGAGATCGTAGTGGCGTGCGCGCATGAATTCGATCTCGAACGTGTCGAGGCCGGAGGCCGTCAACACCAGATCAACGCGATCGAGTCCTTCGCCACCGAGCGCGGGAGGCTGCAAGCCGAAGCCTGGCGTGTACACGCCACCAGCCTTATGCGCAGCTTCCCGCAGGCGCTCCGCATCGATGACACCAAACCAGAGATCGATGTCCTGCGTGGTTCCCGGCGCGCCTTCGAGAAGAGCGGCACCCATGCCGACAATGAGGAATCGAACGCCAAGGGCGTTCAGCGCTTCCAACAGCGCGCGCTCAGCCGATGTGAGGATGACGTCGAACACGGTTCAAGCCACGACCGAGGCGTTGGGAGGGTGAGAGTTCGAGACATCTGAGGCTGTGATACACGTCGCCCGCATCCATGCCCGGATTGGCAGCGGCAACCGCGTGAGCCTCGCGCCACCGTGCTTCGCTCTCGACAACCCATTCGCGCTGCTCGGTCGTCAGGTTCTCGTCTACCGGCGTCGTCACCGGCCCATTCTAGCTCACCGCAAACGGCACCGCGCTCAGAACAGCGGGCGCCAGGTGTAGAACAGCGCGGCGTTCAGCGCCTGCAGCATCGCGAAGCTGACGATCCACGCGGTTCGCTGACGCGGAGGGATGGCGCCGGCGAGCCAGACGAACGCGGGAAACAGCACCGACGACAAGCGTCCCGCCGAAAGAAATCCGCCGGTGGCCAGCGGCGGCAGGATGTTGATCAGGATGAACACGGCGAACGCGATCCCGAATCGCCGCCACACCGGCCACACCGCGGCCAGCACGAACACGGCCCCCAGCACGTTGATCAGATCGTAGGGCGACCGCGCCACGTACGCGTAGAGGCCGCGGTGGCTGATTTCGCCGGCACGCGTCGCGACCAGCTGCGTGAGGCTCGTGTAGTGGCGGCCCCACGCCGCGTGCCCGCTGGCCCACGCGAACGGGTTGCCCGTCAGCCGCCAGATGTACGCCGAGTACAACAGCATGCCCACACCGCTGGCAACCGCGGCCGCGCAGGCAGGCACAACGTTGCGCAACCTGCGCGCGCCTGGCGCACTCATCACGGCGCGTCCGCCCGCGAGAGCCTGCGGCAGCCACGGCGCCAGCGCGAGCAGCATCAGCGGCACGCTCAACAACGCGCCGTTGGGACGCGTCAGCCCAATCGCCAGCCCCCACACTCCGGCGCGCACGAACTCGCGGCGCCGGAAATGGTGAAACGCACCAAGCGCGGCAAGCAGGAACAGCGACTCGGTGTAGATCGCGCCGAAGAACAACGCGAACGGATACGCGGCCATCAACCACACCGCGACCGGCGCCTGTTCCTCACCGAGTTCGTCGCGCGCGAACGCATATAAATACGCCAGCGCGAACAGGAACGCCGTCAGCGACACGACCATCCCCGCGGCAACGTAGGCGGGCTTGTGATTGCCGAGCAGCAACGCCACGACGCGCGTGACCAACGGGTACGCCGGGAAAAACACAATGTTTTGCTGGGCCTCCGCGCCGGCCTCAGGTATGTAGTCGTAGCCGTTCTCGGCGATCTTCAGATACCAGCCGGCATCCCACCGCAGCGGCAGGTTGAACAACTCGTTGTCGGAGTAGCGCCACGGCGGCGCGTTCGGCGCATACCCGAACATCAGCACCGCGAGCAGGCCGGCGCCGAGAATCGCCGGGCGCGATCCGACGAACACGGACGTCGCCGTCCGGAGCGCGACGGATTTCATCCAGCGCTGCGCCTGCCGGAGGACGTGCGCGTACATGGGCTGTTGCGGGACCAGAAGATGACGGATGCCGGCGACGAGCGCCGCGAGCAGGAACGGGCGAGAGAACGACGTCAGCGCGAAACGCCAGTCGCCGATCCGCAGCCGGAATCCGCCCGACACCGACACAGTGAGACCGATCACGAGGAGAGCTAACGAGATGAGATCAGCGACGCGCGCCCAGCGCGGCAGCGCCGGCTCCGCGCCCTGCCCCGATTCGACGACGGCCCAGAGGTCGCGAGCGGAAGGCCGGCGATCATCGCGGCTGGCCATCGGCTCCTAGGCCAGCGCGCGCTGGACGGTCCAGAAGATGCCGACGAGGGCAATCACGAAGGAGGCGGGCACCACGATGAACCGGCGGTACGCGACACGATCGTGCTGTTGCCAGTACGCGCACAATGCGAACGCGATGGCGATCACCGAGAGCTGACCCGCTTCCACCCCAAGGTTGAACGTCAGCAGCGCCGTAAGGAACGCCGGCCGCGGCAGGCCGAGATCGCGCAGCACACCGGCGAATCCCATCCCATGGAGCAGACCGAACGAAAACACCAGCGCCAGCCGCCACGGCTTCAACTCGCTGACCACCAGATTCTCGATCGCCACATACGCGATCGACAGCGCGATCATCGGCTCCACCACCTTCGCCGGCAGCGACACGATCCCGTACATCGTCAACGCGAGCGTGATCGAGTGCGCGATCGTGAACGTGCTGATCTGCGCGACGATCGACTTCCATTGCGACGTCAGCAGAAAAATGCCGACGACGAAGAGGACGTGGTCGAAGCCGTGGGGCAGGATGTGGGTGAACCCGAGGACGAAATACTGCCACCCGATCTCGGCGCGCGTCGGCGGTGGCGGCGGAGCGACCAGCGACACCGGTGCACTCGGCGCGGACCCGACAATCCACTGTGTCTGGACCGGGCCGTCGCCGAGCCTGACGTTCAGCGCGTACGTGCCGAGCGCCAGGCCGTAGGTGAAAACGAAGTTCGCCGCGCCGCGGGGAATCGCACCGTGCAGCCGCACCTTCGAGGGCGCCTGCGCGAAATCGTTGAAGGCCGAGGACGGCAGGTACTCGAACGCAGAGATGCCCGGCTGACCGTCAAACGACACGCCGGCGCGCTCCATGAACACGGAACCGAGCGCCGCAATCCGCCGGTCGCGTTCATCCCGGGGCACGTCGCGCGATAGCGGGCGCTGACCGTAGGCTTCGAGCGTTGGCAGCAGCGCGTCGGGATCCACAATCACGTCGATCTGGTAGGCCTGGCCTTGCAGCGACGCGAGCACCTGCGTCTTGCCGATCTCGTGAGCGTCCGCGCTTGGGGCACACAGCAGCGCGACGAGCAACCAGACTGGCGTCGACTGGAATTGGCCACGAAGACACGAAGACACGACGTGCCAAAGGCTCATCGCGCAGCCGTCTGCGGCGTGGCGCCTTTGATCGCCTTCGCGTGCGCGAGGATGTCCGCGTCCTTCGTGCCCGTCCGCAGCGCCTGCGCAATGGCCTCGCGCGCCGCCGCTACGCGTCCGGCCTTGAAGTAGGCCCAGGCCAGCGCGTCTTCCGTGAAGATGTCGTGCCGCTCGGTAGCCGCCTTTTCGGCGATCGCAACCGCCTCCGGAATCTTACGGTCGTGCTCGGCCAGAAATCTGGCGAGGTTCTTCGGTTCCGGGGCATCGACGCGCCAGCCCGCCTCGGCGAGCGCGTACTGCCGCTGGGATTCGTCGTGGCGTCCGAGTTGCTCCAGGAGATCCCCGGTGCGCGCCGCGAGATCGGGCGTGGGCGCCGTGCGCGCGAGTTCCTGCAACATCGCCAGTGCGCTACTTTTCTCGCCGCGAGACGCCAGCAGCCGCGCATAGCCCATCATCGCGAACGGATGTCCCGGGAACGCATGCGAGGAGACGATGTATTCCGCTTCCGCCTCGTGTGGCTTGCCCAAACGCAGGTATAAATCGCCGACTTGCGCGTGATGCCACGCGAGCGCTTCCGGATCGTCAGGAGGGGTGGCGTCGGCCGCCAGCTTCATCGATTCCACGGCGCCGGTCAGGTTGCCTTGCAGTTCGCGTGCGTACGCCACGCGCGCATACGCCGCGGCGCTCGGACGGAGCGCCATCATCTTGTCGAACGCGTCGAACGCCTGCTCGTATTCGCCGAGCTCCAGATGACCGTCGCCGATCACGCCGTAGTTGAGCGGGTCGTAGGGTCTCGCGTCGCGATTCTTCTCGCCGACGGCAATCGCTTCGCGGAACCGGTGCTGCGACAGCAGGAGGCTGCCGAGTTCGCGATTGGCGTCGTAGTTTCCGGGATCCGCGATGAGCGCGCGCCTGAGCGCGGCCTCCGCCTCGAGCGCCAACCCCGCGTTGCCGGTGATCCGTGTTTGGCGCACGAGCGCGTCCGCCAGTGTTACGGCCAGACCGACATTTTCCGGACGCGCCGCGACGCTGGCGCGCAGGTCCACGATCCGCTTGCTCAGATCCTCGCGTCCCGTGCCGGCCTCGCGCGTCCCTAATTGAGGCGCGCGCGTCGAGGTCGTGCGGCTCTGGCGCACGTCGCGCCAGTTGGCGATCGCGACCATCGCCGCCACTGCGGCAATGATCGCGACCGAAACAACCGTCGAGGGAGTGAAATACCGCCGCACGACGTTAGTCTAGTCTAGTGACCCTTTGGCGGGTTCGGGTTCAGCTTCCACGGGTTGCCGCCCGAGTGCGGCAGGGCGATGTACGGGAACGTCGTCCGGAACGCCACATCGTTCTTATCCACGCCGTCGCCCAGCGTGGTCTTGACGCCGCCAAGGACGCCGACCGCTGCCTGCAGCGTGATGTCGATCACGTCGTCGGTGAGACGACGGCCGTTCGGGAAGCCCGCGAGGTCGGCCGCGAGCACGCCAAGGCGCGCCGGCGCCGCCGTCGGGCCGATATCCGTGTTGAGGCGGATCATTTCACCCGGCTTGACGCCCGCCGGTTGATTCAACCCGGGTACGCCGGTCAGGAACACCTGAACCAGGTCGTTGCGCGGGGTGGCGGGCGCCGCAATGCCGTAGACCGCCTGCAGCAGCTTGGGGACTTCCGGGTCCGTGACGAAGCTCAGGAACTGCCCGTCGCCGGTCGGCGCGCTGCCGTTCCACTTGTCCTTCTGGCCGAGCGGAATCACCACTTCGTTGACGAGCGGCATGCCCAGGCGCGAGACCTGAATGAACGTGCCGGTCGAGGACTCGGTGCCCGCCGCACGGGTCGTGGTCGCCGGACGGCTCGTGGTCGACCACACGCCGATGATCGGGCTGCCAGCTCGCAGCGAACTCCTCGGCACCTGCAGCGCGATGCTATGCACGTTGAAGCCCGCGAGGCTGTCGGTGCCCGC
The DNA here is from genome assembly GCA_043759095.1 of Acidobacteriota bacterium. Classification (GTDB taxonomy): domain Bacteria; phylum Acidobacteriota; class Vicinamibacteria; order Vicinamibacterales; family CAVVIG01; genus CAVQFC01. The sequence continues at coordinate 9,319 of JAYVMG010000298.1, forward strand.
TTCCGACAGGTTGCCGCCATACAGGAAATCGAACACGCGCAGGTCCAGGAAGAACGCGTCGTCGGTCTGCCCGGCGAACACTTTCCCCGTGGTGCCGTCGGCCTGTTTGAATTCGACAACGCCGCTGCCGTTGCCGCCGTAGTTCGGCGTCGAGGCCGGGCCCACGTTGTCGTACATCGTGCGCATCGGGCCCGCGGTCGACACCGCGCGGCCGTTTTCGACGCGCGTCACCGTGTAGGTCTGGAACAGATTGCGGTTCGGATCGT
>JAYVMG010000299.1:0-3586 GCA_043759095.1 Acidobacteriota bacterium
CTTTCTCGTGGACGCGATTACCGAGCATGACGCGGGTCAGCGTCTCGTCGCGGTCAAGAACGTCACGGTCAATGAAGAATTTTTCCAGGGACATTTTCCCGGCGCGCCGGTGTTGCCGGGCGTGATGATGCTCGAGTCGCTGTCACAGGTCGCGGCGATGCTGCTGCTGCACCGTGAAGGCGCGTCGCCCAACGCGCGCGTGTACCTGCGCGGCGTGAACGACGCGAAGTTCCGTCGGCAGGTAGTGCCCGGGGATCAACTGCGGCTCGAAGTGACGCTCGGTCGGCGTCGGACGACGCTTGCGCGCGCGCAGGGCACGGCGCTGGTGGGCGACCAGATTGTGGCCGAAGCGGAACTGCTGCTCGGTCTGGTTGCCGACGAGACACACATTCACGAGTCCGCGATCGTACATCCTGGTGCGCAGGTCGGCCAGGGCACGACAATTGGCGCGCACGCGTGCATCGGTCCGAACGTGCGCATCGGCCGGAACTGCCGCATCGGCGCCTCGGCCGTCGTCGACGGCTGGACCGAGGTCGGTGACGACACGGAGATCTACCCGTTCGGATCGATCGGCCTCGCCCCGCAGGATCTGAAATACCAGGGCGAGCCCACCCGGCTGGTGATCGGCCGGAGCAACATCTTCCGCGAGTTCGTCACCATCAATCGCGGCACGCGCGGCGGCGGTGGCGTGACGACGATCGGTGACGGTAACGTCTTCATGGCCTACGTGCATGTCGCGCACGACTGCACGGTCGGCGACCACACCATTTTCGGACCGCACGCGACGCTCGGTGGCCACGTCGCGGTCGAGTCCTACGCCAACATCAGCGCCGGATCGGCCGTGCACCAGTTCTGCCGCGTGGGCCAGCACGGGTTCATCGGCGGCTACTCGGTGATCACCAAGGACGTGCTGCCGTTCGCGCGGACGGTCGGCAGCCGGCCGGCGCGAATCTTCGGCGCCAACACGGTCGGCCTGGTGCGGCGCGGCTTCACCCCGGATGTCGTCGCGAAACTGAAACGCTCGTTCCGGTACCTGCTGCAGTCGAAGCTGAACACCACCCGCGCGTTGCAGCAGATCGAGCAGGACCAGTCGCTGGCCTGCGCGGAAGTGCAGGATCTGATCAACTTCATCCGTTCCTCGCAGCGCGGCGTGATTCTCCGGCGCGCGTCCCGGCGCGCGGAGGAAGTCGTCGCGGACGAATAGCAGGCCCCTGTCGATGAAACTTGGGCTCATCGCCGGCAACGGTCGTTTTCCTTTTCTCGTCCTCGACGCCGCCCGCGGAGCCGGTCACGACGTCACCGTCGTCGGGCTCAAAGACGAGACGTTTCCTGAGCTCGCCGATCTTGCCGCTCGCCCTCCCGCTGCCGCTTTTCATTGGATCTCGCTTGGCCAACTCGGCACGCTGATCGCCCTGTTCAAGGACGCCGGCGTGACGCAGGCCGTGATGGCGGGGCAGGTCAAGCACACGAAGCTGTTCTCGGTCATGGCCAGCGCGGACGCGACGCTGCTCGGCGTGCTGATGCGGCTGAAAAGCAAGAGCACCGACGGCCTCATCGGCGGCATCGCGGATGCGCTGCGTGACAAAGGCATCGAGCTGCTGGATTCGACCGCATTCCTGGCGCCGCTGCTCGCGCGGGAAGGCGTGCTGACGCGAAGGACGCCGGACGCCGGGGAGCAGGCCGATCTCGTGTTCGGGTATCGCATCGCGGACGCCGTCGCGGGCCTCGACGTGGGACAAGCGATCGCGGTGAAGGCCGCGGCCGTCGTCGGGGTCGAGGCCATGGAGGGCACCGATGCCCTGATCGCCCGCGCCGGACAACTGGCCGGCCCCGGCGTTCGCATCGTGAAGGTGGCAAAGCCGAATCAGGATATGCGGTTCGACGTGCCGGTCGTCGGCGTCTCGACGATCGAGGCGATGAAAGCCGCTGGCGCGGCCGTGCTGTCGGTGGATGCGGGAAAGACGTTGATGATCGACGGAGACGCGATCGTCAAGGCCGCCGACGAAGTGGGAATATGTATCGTTGGTCGGGCCACGAAGGCACGAAGGCACGAAGCCTAAGCATCAAGCCTAATATGTCTCTTCTTCGTGTCTTCGCGCCTTCGTGGCCAAACATATGAGCATCCGCATTGCGGTGATCGGCGTCGGCCATCTCGGTAAGCATCACGCGCGGATCCTGTCGTCGCTGCCCGGCGTCGAACTGATCGCGGTGGCGGATACGAATCGTGAGCGGGCCTTGGAGATCGCAGCGGCGCACGGCACGCGCGCGGTGTCTGATTACCGAGAACTGCTGGGCGTCGTTGACGCCGTCACCATCGCCGTACCGACAGCAATCCATCGAGATGTCGCGTTGCCGTTTCTGAAGGCCGGCGTCGCCGTGCTCGTGGAAAAGCCGATGGCGCGATCGTTGGCGGAAGCTGACGAGATGATCGAGGCGGCCGCGGACGCGGGTGTCGTGCTCGCCGTCGGACAGACCGAGCGGTTCAACCCGGCGCTCGCCGCGGCTCGGCCGCTCGTGACGGATCCCCGATTCATCGAGGTCCACCGGCTCGGCACGTTCCCGGAACGCAGCCTCGACATCGATGTCGTGTTCGACCTGATGATCCACGACCTCGACGTCGTGCTGTCGCTGGTGAACTCGGATATGGAATCGGTCGAAGCCGTGGGCGTCCCGGTGGTCACCAACCGCGTGGACATCTGCAATGCGCGGCTTCGTTTCGCGAACGGTTGCATCGTCAACCTGACGGCGAGCCGGATCAGCCGCGACCGCGTGCGGAAGATCCGCTTTTTTCAGCCGGCGACCTATGTGTCGATCGACTACGCCGCGCAGAAGGTCGAGGTCTACCGGCTGATGAAGGGAAGCGGACCGGCGCCGTCGATTGAAGGCGGGGAGATCGAGGTTGTCAGCGAGGAGCCGCTGAAGCTCGAACTCGCCGACTTCGCGGACGCCGTGGTCACGAAGCGGGCGCCGAGAGTCACCGGCGAAGCCGGCCGCCGCGCGCTCGGCCTCGCACAACAGATAACGGATAAGATAAACGCTGCCACGAAGACACATAGTCACGAAGCCCTGTACTAGGGTCTTCTTCGTGTTTTCGTGCCTTCGTGGCCATCGATATGTACTCAGACCTCAACGACTTCATCGCCGACCTCGAAAAACGGAAGCTGCTCGCGCGGATTTCCGATGCCGTTAGCCCCGATCTCGAGATCGCGGCCGTCACCGATCGTGTGTGCAAGACCCCGCTCGGCGGTCCCGCGCTGCTGTTCGATAACCCCACCGGCTTCGACATCCCGGTCGCCACGAACGTGTACGGATCGAACGAGCGCATGTGCCTCGCGCTCGGCGTGAAGACGCTCGACGATCTCGCCACAGAGATCGACCAGCTGATGACGCCGCAGATGCCTGCGGGCATCATGGACGCGCTGAAGATGCTGCCGATGGTGGGGCGGCTGCGCGACTTGATGCCGAAAACGGTGAAGGACGCGCCCTGCCAGGAGATCGTCGACAAGAACGGCTCGCTCGACTCGCTCCCCATCCTCAAGTGCTGGCCAGACGATGGCGGGAAATACATCACGTTCCCGTTGGTGTT